>CAZEQV010000216.1:0-6583 GCA_964514435.1 uncultured Verrucomicrobiota bacterium | reverse complement strand
CATTGGCTGAGTCGCCGTAGAACTGCTGGTGACTCAACCGTTCGCCCTTCTCGTAGGGAGTGAGACTGTCCAAGTACGCGCCACCTCCCACGCCCGCGCCGATGGCGGTGGTGGGCTGGAAACTCAGAAACTTGCTCAACTCCACATCCCCGTAAATGCCGGCGAACAACACCCGCAACGCCGTGTTCGTCCACGGACAGTTGTTCTCGTTGAACCAAAACACGCCGAAAACCGCCGGCGGTTGTTCGCTCTGATAGACCGCGAAGCTGGATTGGATAATCAAGTCGCGCCGATGCTCGATGTCCACCTGCGCGGTGGCGCTGTGTGCGGCCGCGATGATTCCGGCCAAAAAACTGAATGATTTCATGGTATTCGACACAGGATGGCCAGAGGATAACTTGACCCTCCCGACATGCAATGGTAAAGTCCGCCCGCGCTTCGCAGCAGAAATAAAAGCAAAACCTTTGTGGACGGTGGCCGTAGCTCAGCCTGGCAGAGCTCCAGATTGTGGATCTGGCTGTCGCGGGTTCAAATCCCGTCGGTCACCCCATTTCTTCCGGCGCCCGCCACGACAGGTTGCCGTTCATAGCACCCCAATCCGCCGCATGATCTCATCGCTGATCTCCTGATACATCTGCTTTTGCCGATCGGCTTCCATTTTGTCAAAGTCAGCCGGCAACGGATAGGCGAACGGGTCGCCAAACGTGATTGTCACTTTCGCCAGACGCGGAAAGCTTGCGCCCTTCGGCAGGGCCCGATCCGTGCCGATGATCCGCATCGGCACCACCTTCGCGCCTGTGCGCGCCACAATCATTCCAATGCCGGCCCGGCCTCGTTGCAGTTTGCCATCCGCACTACGCGTGCCTTCCGGGAACATCAACACCGCTTTGCCTTCCTTGAGCATCTTGATCACCGTCCGCATCGCGCCAATGTCGCCACCCTCGCGCCGAATGGGCACGCAATTCCAGCTTCGCAAAATCCAGTTCGCGATCGGATGCCGAAACAGCGTGTCGCGCGCCATGAAGTACGCCTCGCGCCGGCACGCTTGTCCCAGGAACGGCGGATCCAGAAAGCTCACATGGTTGGCGGCCAGGATGAATCCGCCTTCGTCCGGCAACTTCTCGCGTCCGATGACCGTTCCACGATGATAGGTCCAGAAATAGCAGCGATACAAAAACCGGCAAAATCGGTACCAGAGCGTCATGACCCGATCGTCAATGCCCCGCGCCGCAGCCCCCGCTGGCGCATGTGATCCATGATGATTTTCACCGTCTCCTCGGCCGGATACCGGGAGTTGTCAATGACCGTCGCGCCCAGCGCAATCTGCAAGGGCGCCGTGGCACGCCCGCTATCCTTCCGGTCACGATCCGCCAGGTTTTGCGCCACCTTCTCGGTGCTGGCGTTGATGTTCATCGCCTCGAAATCCTTTTGCCGTCGTTCCGCCCGCACAGCAGGGTCGGCATCAATGTAGAACTTGTACGGCGTATCCGGGAACACCACCGACCCGATGTCGCGTCCTTCCATGACGAGGCTGCCGAACATCAGCAATGAGCGTTGATGCTGCACCAAAATCTGGCGCACCTCCGGCACCGCCGCCACCACGGAGACCTTCTCCGCCACCCGCAAATCTCGGATCGCGACACCGGGAAACACTCCATCCACCAACATCCGCGCCGCTCGGTTCACAATGTCAAACGACACCTTCACTGTGTGCATCATTCCCACCACGGCAACAGTGTCCTCGATGTTGACACCCATCTCCAACGCCTTCCACGTCACCGTCCGATACATCGCGCCCGTGTCCACGTAGATGAACCCCAGCTTTTGGGCCAACAACCGCGAGATCGTGCTCTTGCCGCTTGCCGCCGGGCCGTCCACCGCCACCACAACCGGCCGCTCTGCATGGGGCCGGCTGTTCACCGCCTCAACTCCGCCAGCTTGTCGAAAAAATTGGGAAACGTCTTCTTCACACAAGCGGAATTCTTAATCCGTACACCCGGCAGTTTCAATCCCAACACCCCGAAACACATGGCCATCCTGTGATCGTTGTATGTTTCTATCTCGGCTCCGCGCAAGGTTCCCGGCTCAGCCGGCCACACCTTCAACCAATCCGTTCCCTCCTCAACCCTCGCGCCCACCTTGGTCAGCTCAGCCGCCAGCGCCGCAATCCGGTCGCACTCCTGCAACCGCAGCCGACCGGCTTCCGCCATCATCACCGGTTGCTTCCCGAACAACGCGCAAATCGCCACCGTCATCACGCTGTCACCCAAATCGCGCGCCCGCGACACGACCGGCGGCGGCGGCAAGAACTGTGAAAACCTGCCATCCACCTGCAATGACCTTGCCGGGCAACCGGCCACCTGCACCTGGCCGCCCGTCACAAAACCGGCCGCAACAAAATATGACGCGCTCGACATGTCCGGCTCGATGGCGTAGTCGGACGAAAATTCCCGTCGCATCCGTTCCGTCATTTCCACGTACGACAGGTCCTCGCTTGATTCCGCAAAAGTGACCGGCACATCCACCAACCGCAATGCGCTGGCAAATTGCGACGATTCCTTCGCGCTCACTGTCACCGGCACATCCCGACGCAATCCGTTGGCGCGAATCGTCACCGGCAAGTGATCGCCATCCACCTTGGCGCCGAGCTGGCGCAACGCGCCGAACAGCTCGCCCATTGGACGCTGACAGATGCGCGGATGTCCGCCCAGCCGGTACGTTCCCTTCCCCGAAGCCACCAACGCGGCAATGAACCGCGCCGTCGTGCCGGACATGCCCACATCCAAATCCGCTTCCGTCACCGGTATGCGTCCGCCCTGTCCCATGACCTCGATCGTCCGGTTCGATTCTTCCGATGGATCGGCCTCCACCGACACGTCGAATCCCAGCCGGCGCAAACACTCGACCATCACCTGTGTGTCATCGGCCCACAAAGCGCCGCGCAACCGGCACCGTTGCTCGGACAACGCCGCCAAGATCAACGCCCGATTCGTGATGCTCTTCGATCCCGGTATCGTCACCGCGCCCGTGGCCGGTCGGCTCAACGGCTCAATCTCCAGAATGTCCCGCGTCATGACTCACCCCGGACCTTCAACTCGTCCCGGTAATGTTTCGCCCGGCCCAAAATGCGCCTCAGCTCGATGGCATCGGAGTTCTCCAACGCGGCGCGCATCTGACCCAGCTCCTCGATCATGCCGTCCAAGGCCCGCCGAATCTCCTGATTGTTCTCCAAACAAATCTCCGTCCACATCGTCGGCGAACCGGCCGCAATGCGTGTCGCGTCCCGGAAACCGGGGCCGACGAAGTTCAGCGCCTTGTCACCTTCCCGGCACACCAGATTGACGACGGCCACCGCGACCAAATGCGGAAGATGACTGACCCGCGCCACAATCTCATCGTGCGCCGTGGGCGACAACGTCCACACCGCGCATCCCAGCGCCTGCCAAAAATCATGAATCGCCTGTAACGCCGCTTTGTCTGTGTCGTCGCGAGGTGTGATGATGCAGTTGGATTTCTCGAAAAGATTGGCGCGAGCCGCCTCGATGCCAGTCTGCTCCGAGCCGGCCATGGGATGCGACCCCACAAACCGCGCTTTGCCGTCCAATACATCGCTCAGCGCGGTCACGACCGGATACTTCACACTTCCCACATCGGTGACGATGCAGTGCGCTGACAACGCGGGGACCAGTTGACGAGCCACGGCTTCCATGATGCCGATGGGCGTGGCCAGGATGACGATGTCGGCGCCGCTGACAGCCTTTGCCAGATCAATCGTTGCTTCGTCCGCCGCCCCCACAGTTACGGCCCGGTCGGCTGCCTCAGGACGACGTGCCCAGACGACAACGCGCCCGGCAAGCTGACGTTGCCGGACGGCCAAGCCGATGGAGCCGCCCAACAATCCCGGCCCGATGATGGTGAGTTTGTGAAACATGGGGAAAAACCTGTAACAGCAAACAATTGGTTTGGCAATGCCGACGGGCGGTTGTTGCGTTCAGAACGACGCGCTGCAAGTTTTGACAATGCACCGAAGGGTGAATGGTCCACTGATTCGGCGTTTGAGGAACTCCAAGTTTCAACTTTACCCTTCGCCGTCTGCGTTGCGATCGTCGCGCGTTGTAGATCTGTGCAAAAAAGGTTCTCCCAGCCGGCAGGGTCAAAGTGATAGGCTGTTGGCATGACACTAAAGAGTTTCATCATGTTTTTGGTGGTTGGCCTCGTCGCCGGGTGGCTGGCGGGGGTGGTACTCAAGCGTCGCGGAATTGGCTGGCTCGGCTATCTCATCATCGGAGTGTTGGGGGCGCTGCTGGGAGGTTTCCTGTTCGATTTGCTCGGACTGAGCGCGCACGGATTCATCGGATCGCTGATCATGGCGACGGGCGGCGCCATCGTGCTGTTGATGCTGCTGGGACTAATCAAGAAACGTTGACGGGCAGTGTTGCCTCCGGCAATTCGAATGAATCGCCGGTATCCTTGATCCAACGCTCCAGTCGGGAAAGACAACGGGCCCGTTCCGCTTCGAACACGGTGTCATGTGCGTAATTGGCCTGTTCAAACGGATCGTCGGCGGTGTTGTGTAGCAACCAATCGTGGCCCGGCATGGCCACGTATTTCCAGCCGTCGCGGAAGACAACACCGCGCCATGATTTGTTCACGGTATGGGCGTGGTATTTGCGGGGGATTTGTTGGAGGAAAGCGGAATCGGGTTCCTTGTCCCGGTCCGGCCATCCGCGAAAGAGCGGGCTTTTCGGGTGGATGCAATGGTTGGAATAGTCATGGCCCACCATGCCGGGCGGCTTGGGTATTCCGCACAGCCCCAATGTTGTCGGCGCGATGTCCACGTGGTTGATCACGGCATCGGTGCGGCCACGGCGCATGAAATGTTCGCCGCCGGCGCTGGCGATGACAAAGGGAATGCGGATGGATTCTTCCCACGGCGAGGATTTTTCCCATTGGGCGTGGCTGCCCAGCATGTCGCCGTGGTCGGAAAAGAACACGATGTAGGTTTCGCGGTCCACATCGAGCGATTTCAAAGCCTGCCGGATTCGACCGACGTTGAAGTCAATATTCTCCACCATCCCGTAATAGCCAGCGAGGTCGAGCCGCGCCTTCTCCGTGACCCACGGGACATCCGGGACATTGCGGCGCAACTCGATCCTGGCCGGGTTGTGCGGCGGGCGACCGTAGGGCGGGTTCGTCGGTGGCACGTAGGGGCTGTGGGGAGGTTGCACGGACAAACAGGCAAAGAACGGTTGGTAGCCGCCTGCGGGGTCGCGTTGCGTCACATGATCCTTGAGGTGATCGAGGAACAAATCGGTCAGGGAATCCGTTTCGTAGCCGGGCAATCGTACCGGGGTTTCATGGCCGGTGCCGTACACGTAATTGAGGTTCTGGTTGTTGTTGTTCTCATATCCGAGCCAGTAATCGAATCCACCGCGCTGCTCAGGCCTGACGAAATGCGCGCCGCTGTTGGAGCCGGCCAAGTGCCATTTGCCAATCCAGGCCGTGTGATAGCCAGCCGCCTTGAAGGGAGCTGCAATCGTGGGAATCTTCGGGTCAAGCGCACCGGGGGTGCTGACGACGCCGTTTTGGTGAGGGTATCGGCCTGTCAATAGAGCGCCGCGAAACGGACAACACCACGGCGCCCCGGCGACGGCGCTGTCGAACCGAACACCTTCCCGGTCGAGATTGTCAATGTTGGGGGTGCGGACATTGGGGTCGCGTCGGTAACCGAAGGCTTGCGCGCGAAGTTGGTCACAAAGAATCCAGATGACATTGGGTCGGTTCATGCCCGGTATGATACGGTTTTCGCCGGGGGTGCATCAAGCAAGGAGTCCGGGATTGTGGAAAACATAGGTGTGGTTTATGGTTCGTCCATGAACGAATTATTTCCTCGCACGCGGATCGAGGATCTCTCGGTCTCCCGTCTCATCGTCGGCACCAACTGGTTTCTTGGGTTCTCACATTGCAGCAAGGCCAAGGACCATTTCATTCGGAACCGACAGACACGGTTGGAGATTGCGTCCGTGCTGGAAACGTTTTTCCGCGCTGGGGTGGATACGATTTACGGGGTCCGACCGGAATCGGTTCATCTGGAAGAAGCTGTCAAGGATGCGGAAGACCGTACCGGCGTGAGATGCATCAAGATGGGGACGCCCCATTTCAAGTTGGATGGCTCGACGGCTTCGATGGATCACAACGCGCGGGTGCTGGATGGTTTTGCCAAGATTGGTTGTTCCGTCTGTCTTCCGCATCAGGCGACGACGGATGCCTTGCTCGATCGCACGGTCCGTCGGATCCGTGACATGGACCGGTATGCCGTGATGATTCGCGAACGCGGGATGATACCTGGACTTTCCACGCACATGCCGGAGACGATTGTGTACACGGATGAAACGAATCTCGATGTGGGCACCTACATACAGATTTACAACGCGGCCGGGTTCCTGATGCAGGTGGAGACGGACTGGGTGCATCGCATCATTCACAAGGCGAAGAAGCCGGTGATCACCATCAAGCCCTTGGCGGCCGGCAGGCTGTTGCCGCTGGTGGGGTTGGCGTTCAATTGGGCCACGATCCGCGACCA
>CAZEQV010000215.1:1126-6607 GCA_964514435.1 uncultured Verrucomicrobiota bacterium | reverse complement strand
AGCGCGGGCGCTGCTGGCGATACCGGGGATCAGACCTTCGAGCGCGTCGAGATCGTCGCTCAGGTAGCACGCCGCACAACTTTCCTGCGTCCACGCCGGGTGCCGGTTGTAACCGAACACCAACTCGGCGCAGATGCGGCCGACTTCACCGGCGGCGCGGGCGCTTTGGACGTGGCAAAGGTCCATGTAGAACTGCAACGTACCGGCGAGACCTTCGGCGACAGTTGGATTTTCCGGGCCTTTGCGTTCGAGTTCGAGCACGTCGAGGATGAATTGCCGGGCGGCCAGGAGCCAACACAGCGCGTCGGCGAGCGGGAAGGTCACGCCGTGCCGGTTGCTCGTGTAAAGTTTCGCGCCGTTGGCGTCCTTGGCGTCCTGCAAATGCCGGAGCGTCCAGAGCCACATCTGCATCGCCGTCGCCAGCGTGCAGGCGCCCGTGCCGGGATGACTCGAAGCGATGGCGCGCATGCCGCCGACCCAATCCTTGAATTGCGCGAGGAACAACTCGTTGGTCATCGTGATCGAGAGTTGCCGGCGTTGGACGGCTTCGGGGCCTTCGTAGGTGGCTTCGAGTTGGGCGTCCATCCATTTGTGGCCGAGGAAGCCCGGGCAATCTTCGGTGATGCCGTAGCCGCCCATCAAGCTGACGGCTTCGCGCATTGTGTTTGCGCCGTGACCGGTGTTCCAGAGCTTGGTGGCCGGGCAGAACACGTTGCCGAGCGCGTCGAGTTTCACAAATTGCACCAGCGGATCGTCACCCTCCTTGCCGGCCACGGCGAGCGATTCGAGCCGTTGTGTTTCCTTGAGTGCGGCGCGGCCAGTGAGTTTGCGTTCCTTGAAACGCGCGTCACGCTGGCGTTCGAGCGGGTCAATTTCATCGAACAGCCTGGCCGTGTAAAAGCCGAGCGAGGCAGCGGCCTCGCCGGTTGCCCAAATGTCGGTGAGACGGTGAAGCGCGTCTTCTTTCGTTTGCAGGCCAAGATCGTAGCGGGGACTGCCCGGTTGAGCGGTTTCGCCGCCACGGAACCGGCCCCGTTGATAGCGGATGATCGGCTCGACCGCTGAGAGCAGTTTCGCGGCGGTCATCAGTCCGACCGTGACGCGGGTGCGGCGGAAAACGGCTTCGATGACTTCGCCATGCGAGTAATGCGGGATAATGACGCCGTCTTTGATCGTGTAGCCGCCGATGATCCGGCTGGCCGGCACCTTGAGGCTCAAGACCGGATCGGTGGTCGAGGAAAGTTGGTGAACGAGTTTTTTTGTTGGCGTGCCGCGATCCCAGGTGCCGGGGTCGTCTTCGTGGAGAATGATCACGCAACTGGATTTGATGCGCGGGTCAGCAGTGTCCACGGCGGCGGTGACGAAGTTGGCGTAGCCCATGTTGGTGATGAACCGGCCGCGCTTGTCCACTTGCAGCAAAGGTTCTTGGCCGTCCTTCCATTCGGCGACCCGGACCTTGCCGTTGAGCAGGCCGGTCTCGACGCCGACGTAAGGCAATGGCTCCGTCAACGCGAACGCGCCGCGCCACGTTTTCTCGCCCGGCTTCGGGCAGGCGTGGCTCATGTAGAAATCCCGTTGTTCTTTCGTGCCGCGCTCGTGAATCGGCGCGAGCGCGAGATCACCGGCCATTGCCCCGGTCGCCGCGCCGGCATCCACCCAGGAGAGCTCGTACACGATGAGCGCATGGACGAGGTTTTTCGGCCCTTCGATGTAGCCGCCGTGCTCCGGTTCCATGAACGCCGAGGTCAGTCCGGCATCGTCGTACGCCTTGAGCAGTTCATTCTTGCGAGTCGTCCAATCGTGCGAGAGACGTTCCCCCTCGGCCACCAACCGCGCCACGGAACCCCGCGCCACGGAACGGGATGACTGAACCAACATCTGCAAATCATAACGCTCATCAAAGCGCCACATGATGGCGCGCACGTTGTCATTGGGTAACGTCTTCAAAGAATCCACCGGCCGACTGTCAACAATGGCTGTTGCCATAGTTAATCCTTTCTACCGGGGTGAAGACGGTGCCCATGCTAGGCACTCACCGCGGGCGAGTCAATCAGATTGAACGACAGGCATCACAGAAATTTCTGTGACAATCTCGCCCGATGATACTCGGCGCGTTCGGCGGAACTCATCTTGTCAAACGCCGGGCTGCCATCCGGCAAGGTTGGCCACCTGATCCGACGCGAATCCGAGCGTGATGGCTCGCTTCTCTTCGGGGATACCGGCTTGGCGGTGGTTATGATCCTGCTGGATCCGGCGCCACCGTAGCTCATCGCTTGATCGGTGAGCACGAGGTCCTGTTCCAATGACAGCTTCGGTTTGATGCCGAGCCTTTGCAGGATGCCGTGGTAGGCGCGAACGGCTTCCTCGGGGTCAACCTTGCCCTCGGTGATCAGGCGCAGCATGGAAATGAACGCGAGTTGATGTTCGGCGTTGTTGATCTTGCGTCCGAACAACGCGACGCGCGCGCCATGCTTCTGCGCGTCATGGATCAGCTTGAACGCATCGTAGGTGGTACCGGCGCTGCCCCCCAGAATGCCGACAACAAGATTCGGATCATATTGCGCCAGCTCTTCCATGAACCGCGGACCGTGATACACGATCTTCAAGAACAGCGGACGTCCCGACTCCGTCACGCCGGCAAGGCTGCGGATAATGTGGTCATTGATGAACTCGCCCAGCTTCTCCGACGGAATCTTCGAGTCCACGTTCGGATCGAACACCTCGAGAAAGTACCGGAACTGTTTGCGCTCGGCTTCCTCGCGAAAGGCTTTGAACGCCGTCAACGTCGCATGATCGCGTTCGAGGTCGTTGACGAATGTGCAGGAATACAGTCCCAGATTGGCGCCGGGAAACTCGCCGCTCCCGTCCCGCTCACATTCGATCTTGCCGCACTGGATATGGTCAATCGTCGCCGACCGGAATGGTTGTGAGGGTTCTTTGATGTAGCTACCGTGACGCACCGCCCAAATATCCGTCGTGTCATTGGCGCGCGCCGCCGGGGTGACCGGGCTGTTCTTGAATAGGCCCTCTTTGATCGAAAGCTGTTCATTCACCGAGGCCGACATCAACACGATGTCCACCTGCGCCTGATGCACCACGTCGCGAATGATATCGAGGAACTCCGGCAGGTTGCGCTGCCCGTAATCGTCTCTCGTCCAGACTTCGGGTGAGAACTGTGCCGCGTGCGCGCCTTTTGTGGAAAGATAGCTTCGCGGTCCCGGTGCCCGCACGCCAAACGCCATGTCCGCGTCCTTGGCGTCGGCGATGACGAAGGCTTGGGAGTCCCGGTTCGCTTTGATCTCGGCGAGTTTTGCGTCGAGAGATTTGATCATGCCTTCACCTTTGCCCAGGTTTCCTTCAATGCTTTCGCTGAATTCTGTAGCCCCGTTTCCTCTTTCGGCCACAACTTGATTGCCACTTGGTCAACCACACCAGCGCGTCCCACAATCGTGGGCACGCTCAAACAGACTTCGCGGATGCCGTAGACGCCCTGGCAGAGCGACGAGACCGGCAACAGTCGCCGTCTGTCGAACGCGATGGCGTGAATCACCTCACGAATGGCGAGGCCGACCGCCCAACCAGCGCCACCCTTCTTTTTGATAACTTCCGCTCCGCTGCCACGGGTCCGCTCGAAGATCCGGGTCTGAATTCCCATATGGAACGACGGCAGACCCGCCAACGGCAGACCGTTCACCGTGGCCGACGACCAGACCGGCACCATCGAATCGCCGTGCTCGCCGAGGATCAACGCCTTCACTTGCGAGGCCGGCAACTTCAGTTCATCGGCGATCAGTGAACTGAACCGGGCTGTGTCCAGCATCGTGCCCAACCCGATCACTTGCCGCCAATCCAACCCGGTGCGTTGGACCGCCAGTTGGGTGAGGATGTCCACAGGATTCGAGACGACGAAGATGATGGCGTCCTTGCGCAAGCCTGCCGACTTGATGCTGTCGAGGATTTGCGTGAACAGCGCGACGTTGCGGTTGATCAAGTCCAACCGGGATTCATCTGGTTTGCGGCGTAGCCCGGCTGTGATGAGAAACAGATCGCTGTCTGCCGCCCTGTCATAGTCACCGGCAAGGACGCGCTGGTCGGCAGCCAAGGCCGCGCCATGAAGAAGATCCAGCGATTCTCCCTCGGCCAGGTCTTTGTTGGCGTCAAGCAGTTGGATCTCGGAAACGACACCGCCGCATTGCAGCGCGAACGCCGCACATGAACCAACCCGTCCACCGCCGCCGATGACGCTGACTTTCATGCTACTTCAGCCGCTCCATGATCACGTCGGTGACCTTCTTCACGATCTCCTCGGCAACAGGATCCGGTTCAATGACCCGCGTGTCTTGCGGGCCAATCGCGCAGGTCACGCCGGGCCGCCATTCGCTGTTGTCGCAAAGCTCGCATTCCTTCAAGCCAATGCGGCGGTCCGGTATGTCGAGCTGTTCTTTGATCTTGAGCAGATCCTTCAGCTTGCCGGGCGCGATGGTGTTAGGAGCTTTGCCGAGTTGCGTCGTGACCATCATGGTGCGGCAATAGGCCTCGACAATCTCCATCTTCCAATAAGCGTCTTCTACATTCTTGCCCCAAGCCACGACACCATGATTGGCCATCAGGATCGTGTTATGCTTGTCGGACAGCGCCGCAACTTTATTGCCCATCTCCCAGGTACCGGGCGTGTCGTAAGGTGCCAATCCGATCTCACCGCAGAACACTTCCACTTCCGGCACCATGCAGGTCGGCGGCGTGACGCCCGACACGGCAAACGCGGTGGCGTAAGGCGGATGGCAATGCACACAAGCCTTTGCCTTCGGCTGCGCCTTCATGATGGCAAGATGCATCCGGATTTCGCTCGTGCGCGGTTTCGTACCGGCCAATTGGTTGCCTTCCAAATCAACCAGACAAATGTCCTCGGGTTTCATGTACCCTTTGCTGACCAACGTGGGCGTGCAAAGCACCCGGTTCTCGCCCACGCGGATGGAGATGTTGCCGCCGTTCCCGTCCACATATTCACGGGCCCAAAGCCGTTTCCCGATGTCGCAGATTTCCTCCTTGAGCCGCCGAATCTCTGGCGAGTGGAAGAACGCCTCCAACTCGTTCTGCGGTTTGCCCGCTGCCACCTTGCCGGCTGACTTCGGAGCGGGTGCGACAGCCGCGCCCTCCGAAATTTCCCGGATACGGTCGCGTGCTGAAGGAGTGATCAGGGCATCCGCCGGCAAGCTCTTCAAGTCCTGCCCGGTGCGATGCAGTTCATCAATGTCGCGCGCTGTAATAACCTTTTTCATAAATCCAGTGTGACTCTACCGCCTTTGTGACCGCGAACCTGCTCGCAGCTCACAAGAGCTATTGCTTGTCTATCTGTCCAAACGTTCATGTTTCCGGTGAATAAAACACTTCGTCAACAATCGCCGCATTGATGGCGTCAATCGGCGTTGGTTTGTCAAAGGGCATCGCCGCTTCCCGTCCCTCGACGAATCCGATGGTTTG
>CAZEQV010000215.1:0-1116 GCA_964514435.1 uncultured Verrucomicrobiota bacterium | reverse complement strand
CCGGCGCCGAGGTCGTCGTACACAACCAACGACGGGTCCTTGCTCAAGCCTGACGGGGCGTTGAATCCTTGCTGGAAATGTTCGCGGGTGAACGCGCTGACGATTAACCAGCGTCCGCCGATGAGCGAAGCCTCCGCCTTGCTCAACGTCACACGTCCTATGACCTTTCCGAGTCTCATTTATCTACCCTCGCTGGGTTGCAGAAGTATAGCATCGGGAATCCTCACACAAAACTCTTCACATTCCATGCACACAGGGAAACGAGCAACTTCACTTTGTGACACAAAGCAGAGGCGAATGGATCGCTGTTTCCGTCGGGGCGAACAAACTGGGCACGTTGAGGACGGTAGTTGGGTGTGACGGTCATCGTGACGACCTCCGGCTCAGCCACACCACAACCGCCAACACAACGAGGCCGGTCAGCAATACCCATAACCATGAGCGCATTGCCGGTAACGCCACTGGCTCTTCCTCTCCGGTAGCCTGCGCCGGTATCTTGTCCGTTGAACTTGTCCGAACATTCAGCGGAGGCGCAGAATCCACCGAGCCGGCAGCAGACGCATCACCTGGTGGCCATGGCAGCAGCGGCTGGCCAAACTCCACTTTCTCGTAATACTCACGATGCTTTTCCCACCATTGTTGCCAGGCTTGAATCTGCTTCGTAGTTCCAAGTTGCGCGTTCTTCTCAGGAGAAAGTGAATCCACAAGCGTCATCTGCGATAGCGCATAAACTGCCGCATACGCTGCCGGCAAACTGAACGACTCACAAGGAACTTCTCCAAAGTCCCACAGAAAGGGCGCAATGTGTTTCACGGAGGCTGGTTGGTCTATGTGGATCAAATCTTGGAAGGCTTGTCCTCGGATTTTTGTGGCCTGACAGGCGGGCGGGTCTCCATACGCCTCCTGCTCTCGAAACGCCAGCGAGTTCGTCGGCACCAATAACCGCAGCATGAACTCGTCGTAATACTCCCGCACGCCCCACTTGGCCAGAAGCTTCCTGGCTATCACCCGTCCCGGCGCGGTATAACTCAGCGGAGCTTCCGCGGCCTCTTTGAGCGCGGGAATCATATCGCGACGATCTTCACGCGCGACCTGTTTGATGGCATCGGGGTAGCA
>CAZEQV010000214.1:3396-6611 GCA_964514435.1 uncultured Verrucomicrobiota bacterium | reverse complement strand
GCCAGGCACTCGGACTGTTCATTGCCGGCTCCGCCACATGGCTGCCCACCGTGCAGCGACTGATATTTGTTGCGTTGCTGCTATTGCTGACCATCGGCATCGCCCTGGCGATTCTTTTTTCTCGTTGGATCATCCAGCATCGAGTCATCAACCCGCTCCGCTCCCAGCTCGACGAAAGCCAGACCATCATCGAACGCCAAGAGAAACTCGCCCATTTTGGCGAGGTGGCTTCCGGTCTCGCCCACGAAATCCGCAATCCCCTCACCGCGATCAATGCCCGACTCTTCACCCTCGACCGAACCTTGCCGGAAAGTTCGCCTCAGGCTGCCGACGCCGCCGTCATCCGCAAAGAAATCAAACGCCGCGACCGGATCCTCACCAACTTTCTCAAAGTCGCCCGTCCTCCCGACCCGGAAATCCAAATCGTCACCGCTCATCCGTTGTTCACCGAGGTCGCCGACCTTACCGGCCCCGAGTACGCACCCAAGCAAATCAAACTGGTCATCGGCGAGACAGTGGAAACCCCGTTCCTCGCTGACCCGCAGCAAATCAAACAGGTGCTCATCAATCTCATCCGCAACGCGGCTGACAGCATCGCTTCCAGCGGCACCATCACCCTCCGCGCGCTGGACGCCAAACTCCGTCACCGCAAATCGTCCGAACCGGCCGTCACACTCGAAGTCCACGACACGGGGCCGGGCATTCCGGCCGAAATTCAACCCCGCCTGTTCGATCCATTCTTCTCCACCAAAGAAACCGGCACCGGTCTCGGTCTGCCGATCTCAGCCCGCATCGTGGACAAACATGGCGGCACACTCGAATTCACGACCAGCAAACACAGCGGAACCATTTTCCGCATCACGCTGCCGGCCCCGTCACAGGTCAAACCATGAAAGAACCACGCATCCTCATCATTGAAGATGACACCGCCGTCTCCGACTCGCTCCGTCACCTTCTCGAATCCCTCCACCACAAGGTTGAAACCGCCTCCACTGTTGAATCCGCCGTTCAGCTTGTCGGCACCGGACAGTTCGACGTCGTCGTAACCGACCTCAACCTGACCGGCCCCGCCGCCACCGAAAACCGCTCCGGACTCGAACTGGTCCGCCACCTTCACAAACACAATCCCCGCCTGCCGGTCATCCTCATGACCGGCAACCACACCACGGAAATCGCCATCGAAGCCACCAAACAAGGCGCGTTCGACTACATCCCCAAGCCCGTTGATCCGCAGGACTTCCTCGACATGATCGAAAAAGCGGTCGCCAGCAGCCGGCTCATGACCGAGCCGGTGGCGTTGGGCAGCAGCGCTTCCACATCCCTTGCCATCGTCGGCCAAAGCCGCCTCATGCAAACCGTGTACAAAGAAATCGGGCGCGTGGCCGCCAAACCTGTGACCGTCCTCATTCGCGGCGAAACCGGCACCGGCAAGGAACTCGTCGCCCGCGCCATCTATCAACACAGCGACCGAGCCGACAAACCGTTCATCATCGTCAACTGCGTCGCCATACCGGAGAACCTTCTCGAAAGCGAGCTGTTCGGCCACGAACGAGGCGCCTTTACCGGGGCCGAACAACGCCGCATCGGCCGCTTTGAACAGGCGCATCAAGGCACCATCTTCCTCGATGAAATCGGGGACATGAGCATGGCCACCCAGGCCAAGATTCTCCGCGTGCTCCAAGAAAAAACCCTTCAGCGACTCGGCGGCCGCGAAACCATCACCGTGAACGTTCGCATCATCGCCGCCACCCATCGCGACCTGGAGACCGCCATGCGCGAGCACCGCTTCCGCGAGGATCTCTACTACCGCCTCAACGTGGCCACCATCCACATGCCCCCGTTGCGTGACCGCTCCGAAGACATACCGGCCCTGATCACCTACTTCATCCAGCGTCACGCTCAGGAGATGGGAATCGCGGCTCCCTCCATCACACCAGAGGCAATTGCCCTGCTCCAATCCCAACCGTGGCCCGGTAACGCCCGCGAGCTAGAGAACGTCGTTCGCAAATCCCTGCTCGCCTCCCGCGGATTCACCATCACCAACGAGACCATCCAAGACTGTCTCGCGCCCATTTCATTCAGCGCGCCGGAATCGCGCCGGACATTTCCCGAATTCATCCGCTCGCTTCTTCAACGGGCCGCGCGCGGCGAGATGGACAATGTTCAATCCGAAGTCATTCAAGCCGTCGAACGCGAACTCTACTCCCAGGCAATCCAGCTTGCGGGCGGCAACCAAGCCAAGGCCGCCAAATGGCTGGGGATCTCACGCCCCACCATGCGCGACAAACTCCAGCACTACGGCATCCACCCGCGCCCCGACTCTCCCACCCCGCATGGGTAACTAAACGCAAAAGGCCGGGAGTCAATTGCCAACTCCCGGCCCCATCCTGTCTGCCCCTACCCTACGGCCCGAACTTCACGACAAAGCTATCCATCCCGCCCGGACTCGGATGCACCCCGCCACCAAAATCAACCGACTCCATGAACCAACCGCCGATGATGCTGTTGCCGTTGGCATCCATCACCGCCGCCGTTCCCCGGTCATCGCCGCCCCCGCCATACCGTCGCGACCATTGATGCGCCCCCGATGCACTGTACTTCGCCACAAAGATGTCGTAAGTGCCGACACCCGCTGCGTTCAACAACGGCCCACCGCCGAAATCCGAAGCCGACACGAGCGTACCGGTGATCACCACATTCCCGTCGCGGTCCGCGGCCACGCCGCGCACCACATCGCCCATCGGCGAAACCGTACCGGAGGACCTCGACCACACATGATTGCCGCCCGCCGACAACTTGACAACAAACGCGTCAGAGCCGTCGGAGTTCACCAGCGAAACGCCGCCAAAGTCCATCGTTCCGTTGAACGCGCCGCCCACCACAACCTCGCCTGCGCCATCCACGGCCACGCTGTACGCCCATTGGCTTTGGTTGTCGCCGAACCGCTTGGACCACAGATGCGCACCGGCGCTGCTGTACTTCGCCACAAAGACATCCGAGGAACCCGCGCTGACCAACGCTTCCCCGCCAAAGTTGGCTGTTCCATGATAGTAGCCGGCCACCACAAGGTTGCCGGAACCGTCCACGGCGACCGCCTGTGGATAATCCATTCCGCTGCCGCCGTAGCGGCCCGACCAGACATGCGCACCGGCGGGCGTGAACTGCGCCAGAAACATATCACATCCCCCGGCGCTGCTCAGACCGCCTCCGCCGAA
>CAZEQV010000214.1:1729-3386 GCA_964514435.1 uncultured Verrucomicrobiota bacterium | reverse complement strand
AATCAACGGCGCTGCCAAAATATCCGAAGTCACCGGTGATCGTCACATGCCCGGCTCCATCCACGACGACACCATTGCCACAATCCACACCGCTGCCGCCAAATCGCTTCGACCAGACATGCGCGCCCGCCGCGTTTAACTTCAGAAGGAAGATATCCGCATTGCCGGCGCTGGTTAACGCCCCGCCGCCAAAGTCAACCGTGTTGTAGAAATAGCCGGTCACATAGACGTTGCCGGAACCGTCCACGGCCACGCTGTTCGCCACCTCGTCCGTCGTCGTGCCAAAACGCTTGGACCATTGATGCGCGCCGTCGGCGGCGTACTTCGCCACAAACACATCGCGGCCGGACCCGTCCGCGCTGATGAAACCGCCGCCAAAATCCACCCGATACTCAAAGTACCCGGCCACATAAACATTGCCCTGGCTATCCGTCGCGACGGCATTCACATACGCCGCATCCGAGGCAGAGATCCCCCCAAAAGCCCGCGACCAGGCGAACCCGCTCGTGCTCGGGGCGCAACTGCCGGTTGTCACACTGGCCGAACCGCTCTGTGCCGAAGCGTTCCCGGCGTTGTCGTATGCCGCGACAGTATAGCTGTAGGTTGTATTACCAGAACGGCCCGTGTCGCTGAAGCTCGTCGCCGTCGTCGTGGCGATCTGCACACCGGCCCGATACACCTTGTAGCCCGCAAGACCAGAGCCGCCCGTGTCATTACTCGCGTTCCAATTCAAGTCCACCTTATCGCATCCCACCGCTGACGCCGTCAAACCTGTAGGCACACTCGGCACCACCGTATCCGGACACGCCGGCGTTGCCGTTGCATAAGCGCTGCTCTGAGCCGACACGTTAGCGGCGTTGTCCACCGCGGCCACTGTGTACGTGTAGCTGCTGGCCGCGTTCAACCCGGTATCACTGGTCGAGGTACCCGGCGCCAACACCTGCTTCAGGTACGTCCCGTTCCGATAAACGTTGTAACCCTTCAGCCCGGACCCACCGCTATCCGTCGCCGCGTTCCACGACAGATTGATCTGACTGCAACTCGATGCAGACGCCGTCAACCCAGCCGGCACACTGGGCGCAATCGTATCCGGTGTCGTTACACATGATTGATTCGACTGAGCCGAAGCGTTGCCGGCATTGTCGTACGCCGCAACCGTGTAACAATACTGCGAGCTGCCAGAAACATTGGTGTCGGTATAGCTGGTGCCCGACACCGTCCCCACCAGTGTTCCACTACGATAAACCCGATACCCAGCCAATTCCGAACCACCACTGTCCGTGCTGGCGTTCCATGTCAAATTGACTTGACCGCTATTCGGCGCGCTCGCCGTCAACCCGGCTGGCGCCGTCGGCGCGGTCGTGTCCGGACAGGCCGGGGTCGTGGCGCAGGATTGCGCGCTCGCCGTCGAAGTGTTGCCGGCGTTGTCGTACGCCGCCACCGTGTAGCAGTACGCCGTGCCCGCCGTGCGACCGGTATCGTTGTAGCTGGTGCTGCTCGTCGTCGCTATCTGCACACCGGCCCGATACACCTTGTAGCCGGCCAGACCCGATCCACCACTGTCGGTCGCCGCGGTCCACGCCAGACTCACGGTGCTGCAGCTCGGCGCGCTCGCCGTCAACCCGGCTGGCGCCGTCGGCGCGGTCGTGTCCGGACA
>CAZEQV010000214.1:0-1629 GCA_964514435.1 uncultured Verrucomicrobiota bacterium | reverse complement strand
ACCCGATCCACCACTGTCGGTCGCCGCGGTCCACGCCAGACTCACGGTGCTGCAGTTCGGCGCGCTCGCTGTCAACCCGGCCGGGACCGTCGGCGCGGTCGTGTCCGGACAGGCCGGGGTCGTGGCGCTTGCTGTGTCGCTGGGCAGCGATTCATTGCCGGCTTGGTCCACGGCAGTGACGCGATAGGAGTGAGTGCTTTGTCCAGATAGACCTGCGTCTGTTGTAGTGGTAGCGGGGGCGTCAATTTGTTTCAGGTATTGGTTGTTGCGGTAGAGCCGGTACGCGGTGAGGCCGGTGCCGCTGTCAGTGGACGCGGACCAACTGACCGCAATTTGATCGCAGGACAATGTGACGGCCGAGATGGAACTGGGTGGCGTGGGAGGTTGGGTGTCGGCGATGGCAAATGTGGTGGCGCTCGCGGTGTTGGAATACTCTGACACGTTGGTTTTACGGCCTTTGACTGCGATGCGGTAGTAGTAGGTGGTGGAGGGAGTCAAGTTCGCGTCGGTGTACGTCTTGCTGTTGCGTGGCAACGTCGCAATGAGGACAAAGCCGGATGTGGGTTCCGCAGAGCGTTCCACATAGTACGCACGTTCACGGGTATTGTTGTCGGTCCAGTTGAGACGGATTTCTGAAGAAGACAACGCCGTGGCGGTGAGGTTCTGGGGGCGAGCCAAGGCAGCGTTCACAAAGGTGAAATCAAAGACGAAGAAAAGAACAACCAAGAGCGCCCGGCGCGCGGGCAACTGATTGGTCAAATGATAGAGCCGCTGACGAAAGAATCCGTTGTGGGATATTTCGGAAACTGCGTTCGCAGTCACGTCTTGGTTGCTGCGGACTATGAACTTCATGGTGTTACTCCCGTTTGGGCGTAACAACGTGGCGGGGTGCTCGGCACAGACGCCGTTCACCGCAAGCGCGACCGGACATGGGCCGCGCTCCTCTATGGCATCGAAGAAGGTCTAGGAAGTAGTCGCCCCTTTTCCCCTGCGACATCAAAGAACGTCACCGCTGTCACGCGGTTGTGCTGCGGGGGATTGGTATGCAGTGGACGTGCCACATCGCAAAAATAAGAAACCGACGGCAGGATTGCGTCGCGTCAGCGTGCTTTGATAGTGACACGCCGCGCGCGTTTGGAGCGTTTGCCGTTGTTGGCGGGCATGGGGTTGATGCCCAACCGGAGGGCCAAAGCAGCAATTTTGCGGCGGTGCTTGAGAATGGCGGGATGCGAAACCTTGAGCCGACGAGCGATCTCGCGGGCACCCATTCCCTCGAACAAACAAGCAAGTATTTCCGTCTCGGTGCCCCGCAACCGCGAAGAGATCAAGGCCAGGATTTCTCGTGCGCTGGCCAGATTGACCACTTCACCATCGCTTTCGCCGCCTCCCAGAAGATGATCCAACTGATCTTCATCGCCACCTTCGTTGACGCGTCCGCCTTTGCGCTTCAATGCGTCCACGCTCCGCCCCATCGTGATGCGGTTGCGCATATGGTACCGGCAACTTTGGTAGTACCAACTGGGCTTTTGCCCGGGTTGCTTCTCCTCCAGCAACCACAGATGCACCAGAGCTTCCTGGGTCAAATCCTCGCGCAGCGAATCGTCACCGGTCAAACCGGCCGCAATTCGC
>CAZEQV010000213.1:5783-6637 GCA_964514435.1 uncultured Verrucomicrobiota bacterium | reverse complement strand
CTCCTTGTCCGCCCACTATATCATCGCAGACAAGGTTTTAGGATAGGCTCTTAGCCGGCAAGGTGTCAATTGTGGAAGGTGGTTCAAATTCGGTTTGATTGCTCCAGGTGTTAGTCTTTGGTCTGCGGTCTGTCGTCTGGAGTCTTCTGGATGACACGCGCTGGGTTGCCGGCCACAATCGTATCGGGTAGCACATCCCGTGTCACCACAGAAGCTGCGCCGACGATGGCGCGATCGCCGATGTGGACGCCTTTAAGAATCCGGCAGCCCGCCCCGATCCAAACATCGTTGCCGATGGTGACCGGCTTCACATCGGCCGGGGCCACGCGTTCGCCGGCGCGACGTTGGGCGGCATCCACCGGATGGCCGTCGTTATCGAAAAAATGGGTATTGCCCGCGATGAGGCAGTTGTTCCCGATTATAACTCCCTTGGCGATGCTGAAACTGCATTGATGGCCGATGAAGGTGTGGTTGCCAATGCGGAGTTCAGGATTCAGACCGAGTGCCGTATTGAACGCGAGGCCAATCTTGCCGGAGATTTCCACATCATCGCCCAAAGTGATTCGTCCTCGCCGTCGCAGGTAGGGAACTTGCTCGATGCGCAATCTTCTTCCCGCCGAAACGCACAGTGCCCGCATCGTTGGCTCGACGATGAAAACTTTGCGCAGCCAAACGAGGGTTTCGTAGCTGAACACACACAAGTTGTAGCCGGTCCGGTAGAACCAGCGTAGGATTGCCCAGTCCGGTAGGCCAAAGGCAAGCAGGTGTTTGATGAACTGTTTCACTGATTTGCAGCGGCGTTTCTGTGAAGCGCCGATCCTAAGATTTCCTCAATCATTCGGCGTTTCACAGAA
>CAZEQV010000213.1:0-5773 GCA_964514435.1 uncultured Verrucomicrobiota bacterium | reverse complement strand
CCTATCAAAAGTTTCCCAAAATATTGGGGGTTTACACATAACCGCCGCTACACCGAACAGATTCTCACATGTTTCTAGGCTCTGGCTCCGCAGCTGCGGACAATTCGTGCGAGGAAGCGCAGGCGTTCCCACGAGTATTTGCGGGCGTCGGACGGCAGGGGCAGCGGCCACGACAGGAAGCTTGATGTTATCAGACCCAGCGCCGGCAAAGCCCTGCCCTGGACGCAATGGAGGTAGGCGAAGGTGTAATAGATCACGGCACGGGATTGTCGGCGCAGCCGCCAGTTGGCAAATGTCTCCGGCAGCCCAGCGCAGTTGTCGTCAATCACTTGCAAGGCCCACGGCAGTTCCTTGGTGACGTTGGTGCTGCGGTTTTCGGCGTGCTCGCGTCGTCCAAACAACGGCTCGCGGATGCGGGCGATTTTTCCGTGCCGGGCGATGCGCAGCCATAAATCCCAGTCTTCGGACCGGATGTTCGGACGGAATCCGCCGAGCTCGCGCACCTGTTCAGTTCGCACCATGACGGACGACGTGCTGATCTTGTTGCGGAGATAGATTGCCTCCAACGGCATGATTTCGACCGGTGCCGGCTGCGGTGCGGGCGGTGGCGCGGTAAACGTGTCCGTGAACGAGACAGCGTCACTGCACACGAGCCAAACATCCGGCCGACTGGTTATCACGTTTACCTGTGCGGTGAGCTTGTGTGGTATCCACGCATCATCGGGATCGAGAAACGCAATCAATTCGCCGCGCGCCTTGTGGATGCCGGTATTGCGGGCGAACTCCGGGCCTTGGTTCTCCTGATACACATAGCGGATCCGGTCCCGGTACGGTTCCAGTCGTTGCCGGGTGTCATCTTTGGAGCCGTCGTCCACCACGATTACTTCGATTGGCCGGTAAGTCTGTGCCAACACCCCATCCACAGCCGCGCCGATGTACCGGCCATAGTTGTAGGTCGGGATCACGATTGAAACTAGCGGTGTGGATTGTTTAGCCACAGATGCACACGGATGGACACGGATGATTAGCCGCGAAAGAACTCACACAGAGGATCAGAGCTTTGTGGCCTCAGCCGGCGATGCATGCGCGAAAACAGTTTCATACATTCTCAGGATTTGTTCCACGACGACATTGGCGGAGAACATCGCCACAGCTCGTTGCCGGGCGGCAGCGGACTTCTCAGCGCGAAAGGAAGGCAAGAGGTAAGGGGTAAGAGCATCAGCAAGAGCATGCGGGGAACTGGCGTCCACGAGAGTGCCGGCTTCGCCGATAATCCACTCGAAAATCGGAGCGCGGTTGGCGATGACGGGCAGGCCGGAAGCGAGGGCCTCAATCAACGCGATCGGCATCATTTCCTGCAAGGAAGCGTGTGCAAAGACATCCGCAGTGCGATACAATTCCGGCATGTCATCGCGACAGAGTTCGGTGAGGACGTGCAGCCGATCACCCAGCGCCTCCCGCATCACCGGCAGCAGGGCATCCGTCTCGCTCGTCTGAGCACCGGCTACTACCAACAAGACTTTGGACTTTCGATTCTGGGCTTTGGTCTTTGCCACTTCGTGAGCGAGCCAATCCAAGCGTTTATGGGTGCGCTTGAACGCGGCGACATCCAACACGACAAACGCGTTCTCCGGGAGGTCAAACCTCTTCCGAGCTGCCTGACGGTCGCCGGGCTTGAACCGCTCGCAATCCACGAAATTGGGAATGGCGAACCAGCTCTTACCACTTACCCCTTTGCTCTTGCCTTCTTCCAAATAGCACGGTGCGAGTTCTTGGACGTGGTCGAAGTGGGCGAGAAACTTCGGTGATTCCTCTGTGCCGTGGCCGAGGATAACCTTGGCGTTGTGCAATCCTTTGCGCCGGTTGGCCTCAAGGACGCGCGAGGCCCAGGCGTCTTGCATGTGGACAATGTCGAACCGGCCTTCGCGCAGTTCGCGGGTCAGTTGTTTGGCGAAGCTGACTTGTTGCACCGTCATGGGCGAACCCCAGCCGCGCCGCCAGCCGCCAAACTGGCCAAGCCGCGCGAGAAGCCTGGCCGGTAAGGCGCGATGATGAAGGCAACGGAGCTGCCGGGCATAGGGGACGGTGACGGGACCGGATTGGAAAAGCGTGACATCCATCTTCCGCCGGTGCAGTTCGGCGGCGAGGTCCGCCGCCCACGTTTCCACGCCGCGCGCAATCTGACCAAGGAACACCGAAGCAATGGCAATGCGCATATAGTTGTCACGCCAGGCGGCGAAGTTTGTCCCAAGCCCGGCGCAGATGCAGTCCCGCTATGCTGGCCTGCCGGCGATTGACGAATAGCGTGTTGGCATAGCTGCGGCAGCTGTAGCGGTGACACCAGAAACCGAGTTGTTGGAAGCGAGCCACAGTCTTCTCCACGGCCTCGCGGCTGCAAAGTCCGTTGAAATCGTGGAACTCGATGGTGAACTGTGTCACGCTCTGCAATAGAGCGTCGGGGCAGGCGGCCAGCGCTTCAATTTCAGCGCCTTCAATGTCGAGCTTGACCACGTCCACACGTGTCAAGTGCCACAAGTCCAGCAACTCGACGATGGTCACTGCGCGAACGGTGATGGCGTCCGTGCGACCTGGCAGACTGTCACCGTAAATCGAGCCGGCTTCGGGATTCTCGTTCACGTGAAACGGCAGCGAACCGCTTTGGCCGGCGACGGCAGCATTCAGTTTGATCAGGCGCGGATGATCTGGAATGCTCGCAAACAAGGCTGGCGAGGCTTCGACCGCGTAGCAGCGGGACCCAAATGTGGCTATCATTCCGTGCGAGAAGTCGCCCTTGTTGGCGCCAAGGTCGAGCACGACCGTCTCGTGGCCGAGGAGGTGACGAACAAGCGTATGGTCGCGCAGATCAAAGAAAGTCATGAGGAGGTGAGGTCAAGGAGGGAGTTTGCGTTTCGCTGTTGACGTTGGAGCAAGGCGCTCCAAAATCGGCGACGGCCGGCAAGCACGGGTGTTTGGCCCAGCAAGTGTCGGGTGATGTCGAGCCGGCCGTTGAGGGAGTGACTGCGGCAGGCCGCACTGAATCCATCCAGCAGATAATCTTGGGGTTGGCGTTCATCGCTGTTTCCCAATTGCAGCGGGGCGTTGTAGCGCGGGCCGGTATTCGACGAAGGAGGGGACAGTGGTGCCGACTTGTCGGCAAGAAGTGTGCGAATAAAATCCGCATACCGGGCAACGACCACTGATGGCGCATATTCGCGTTGATAGTGGTCTCGCAAGTCCCTGCCAACGTGAACCCGGTAGGGCCGGTCGGTGATGTAGCGGGAGATCAACCGGACGAAATCCTCCTCGCTGACGGCAATGCACCGAACATCTGCCAGGTCGTCGGCAATCCCAAAGATCGGTGGGCGATCCAGTGTCAGCTCCAGGACGGGCAAGCCGGCTTGCATTGCTTCGAGGCTGGCCGTGTAACCGGCTATCGGGTAGGAGTCCACAAAAACGTCGCTGCCGGCCAAGAGTGCACCAATATCCTTGCGGGGGCCGAGGAGGTGAAACCGGTTGGCGGTATGCCGAGCTGCGATTTCCTGCTTCGCGAAGTCAACCCACACCGGACTGCCGCCGCCCACCAAGAGGTGGTGATGGTGAGGATGTTCCTTCAAGACTCGATCCAAGACATCGAAGTACATAGTACTGCCGGCCAGTTTGTTGAGATTGGTGACCGTGATGGAGACCGTGGCTTCGGGCGGTATGCCCAAGGTGTGGCGTGTTTCCAGCGACCGTTCAACCACAGGGGCAACATCCGAGCCGGGGAGCGGGAGATAGGCGCACCGCGCGGTCTCGTGGTTGTCCTGACAACTGCGTAACCCGGCGCGTCGAAACGCCAGATGACAATCCAACAAATGAATCCCGGCGGAAAACAGGTGGTCGCTGAAATGATGGTAGATGCTCACTGGCACTTCTCCGCCGGACAAAGCCAGCAATCCCACCAGCCAATCGCCCATGTCGTAGTTCAACACAACGTCAATCGCGTCGTCCTTGAGTTGCTGGCGCAGATTGTCAGCGCGCTTGAGGTGCTGTGGCGCAGGCTCGATCAGGCGGATCGGGATACCAGCTTCCTCAAACCGCTGTTGGATCTTCGATTCCGGGCTCGACTCCAACAAGTAGAGCCGCGTCTCGAATCCGTGTTGGCGTAATCCGTCCGCCAAATGAAAAAAACTGCGCGCCCCGCCGCGTGTGTCCAAGACATGCCGCATCACGAATGCCAGTCGGAGACGATTGGTGGAACTCGGGCGGCGAACCTGCCGGGGGCCAAAGGCCGTCGTGGCGATGCGAGTCAACAAATCATCTACGCGCCGATCCTCGATCAGTCCCCACAAATGCGTGCCGGCCAAGTCAATCGCGCTGTGGAGAAAAGCTGCTGCGATATTCAGGTCGTTCCGTGCCAGAGATTGCTCGCTGAGATCGAGTAGCGCGGTGTAGGTGCGTTGGAAGGCTGGGAGGGACATGGGGGAGGGGGTGGAAACTTGAGACCTGAGACCGGAGACTTCAGACCTGAAGCTGAAAACCAGAAGGCTGAAAGCTATGACAGGGCTTGCTGCAAGGCGGTGACTACGGTTTGAATCTGTTCCTCGGTCAATTCGGGATAGAGCGGCAGGCTGATGGCGCGCTGGGCGAGGCGTTCGCTAACAGGACAGTCACCGGGTGTGCCACCGAGGTGGGCGTAGGCCGGTTGAAGATGCAGGGGTGTCGGATAATGGATGGCAGTATCCACACCGGCAGCGGCGAGGCGTTCCCGGACCTGGTCGCGGTTCTCACATTCGATGACGTAGAGGTGGCAGACGCTTTCGGAGTCGGCGGGGTAAGAGGGAAGAGTGATGGACAGGCCGGCCAAGAGTTCGTTGTAGCGTTGGGCGTGGGCGAGGCGTTGGGAGTTCCAAGTGTCGAGGTGTTTCAGTTTCACCGAAAGCACGGCGCCTTGGATGCCGTCCATCCGGTAGTTGTAGCCGATCTCGACATGATCATACCGGTGCCGCTGCGCGTGGTCACGGAGTTGACGGGCACGGGCGGCGTAGTTGTCATCGTTCGTCAGCAATGCCCCGCCTTCACCAAACCCGCCGAGGTTCTTGCTGGGATAAAAACTGGTGCAGGCCATGGTACCCATGCTGCCGGCGCACTTCCAAACCTGAGGGCTGGCACCGGAGACAAGAGGGCCGAGACCTGATACCTGAGTTTGCTGCCCCCAGACATCTGACCTCTGACTTTTGTATCTCGCTCCTTGCGCCTGCGCGGCGTCTTCCACGACCGGAATGCCGTGTTTGTCGGCGATGGCGAGGATGGCGTCCATGTCGGACGGCATGCCGTAGAGGTGAACGGGGATGATGGCTTTGGTCCGGGGCGTGATCGCGGCCTCGAGAAGCTGCGGGTCGAGGGTGCGGCGCACGGGATCAATGTCCACGAACACCGGTTTGGCGCCGACGTAGCTGGGGCCCCAAGCCGTGGCGATAAACGTCATGGCCGGCACGATGACTTCGTCGCCGGGGCCGACACCGAGACAGAGCATCGCCAAATGCAGGGCGCTGGTGCCGGTATTGAGGGTCACACAATGTTTGACGCCACAGTAGGCCGCGAACTCGTGTTCGAAAACCTTGGTGGCTGGACCTTGCGCCCAGCCGCCTTCATCACAGACTCTGGTGATGGCCGCCAATGCTTCCTCACGGATGCCCGCATATTGGGCTTTTAGATCGAGAACGGAGATACGGTGCATATTCTGTCAAGGCTGTTCGGGTTGGACGGCCAGCGACGGGTTTTCTGATGGGAT
>CAZEQV010000212.1:0-6661 GCA_964514435.1 uncultured Verrucomicrobiota bacterium | reverse complement strand
AGCGGCTACGCCATCGGCTCGCCCACATCCGGCTTCGTCACCATCACCGACAGCTCCTTGCCGCAAGTCAGCATCACCGCCACCGACGCCAACGGATCCGAATCGGGTCCCGACACGGCCACCTTCACCCTCACACGCATCGGCTCCACCAACGCCGCACTCACAGTCAACTACACCCTCACCGGCACCGCCTCCAACGGCGTGGATTACACCGCCCTGCCCGGCACACGCGTCATTCCGGCTGGCTCAACATCCGTCACCATCATCGTCACACCCGCAGACGATTCCCTGGCGGAATGCGATGAAACCGTTGCGCTCACCGTCGGCAGCGGCACCGGTTACACCGTCGGCGCGCCGTCCACCGCCGCCGCCACCATCACCGACAACGACCGCCCCACGGTCACCATCGCCGCCACCAACCCCACCGCCTCCGAAACCGGCCCCACCAACGGATTCTTCACCGTCTCGCGCAACGGCTGCACCAACACGGCGCTCACCGTCAGCTATTCCGTCGCCGGCACCGCCACAGCCGGCAACGATTACACCCCGCTCACCGGCTCCGTCCTCATACCGGCCGGCGCAACCAGCGCGCCCATCGTCGTCACGCCGATTCCCGATGCGATTCCGGAATGCGCCGAAACCGTCCTGATAGCCCTCGCCACATCGGGATCATATGATGTCGGCAACCCCGCCGCCGCCACCGTCAACATCCTCGACGGCAACCTTCCCACCGTGTCCATCGCCGCCACCGACGCCAACGCTTCCGAAACCGGGACGGATACCGGCCTGTTCACCGTGACCCGCACCGGCTGCATCAGCAACGCACTCACCGTCGCCTACAACGTGACCGGCTCCGCCGCCAGCGGCCCCGATTACACCGCGCTGCCCGGCGCCATCACCATACCGGCCGGCGCCAGCGCCGCGACCATCACGGTCGCGCCCGTCAACGATTCGCTTCCCGAATGCGATGAAACCGTCGCGCTCACGATCACCGCCAACGCCAGCTACCTCATCGGTTCACCCGCCAACGCCACCGTCACCATCGCCGACAACGACCTGCCCACCGTCACCATCGCGGCCGCCGACCCCGTCGCCTCCGAAACCGGCGGCAACACCGGCGCGTTCACCATCACACGCAACGGCTGCACCAACCTCGCCGTCACAGTGAACATCACCGTGACCGGCTCCGCCGCCAGCGGCTCCGATTACGCCGTGATCCCGGCCACCATGACCATTCCGGCGGGCGCCACGACCGCCGACATCATCGTGACGCCTCTGAATGATTCCGATGTGGAATGTGACGAGACCGTCATCGCCACCATCGGCGCCAGCGCCCACTACACCGTGGGCGGCGCTTCCTCGGCCACCGTCACCATTGCCGACGACGATCTGCCGATCATCAGCATCGCCACCTCCGACAGCACGGCATCGGAAACCGGATCAGACACGGGCGCGTTCGTCGTCAGCCGCATCGGATGCACGAACGCGGCACTCACCGTGGCGTACGCGGTCAGCGGCTCCGCCAGCAACGGCGTGGATTTCACGAGTCTGCCCGGTGCCGTCACCATACCGGCCGGCGCCACGGCGGCCACGGTCACGATCACGCCCATCAATGATTCGCTTGCGGAATGTGACGAATCAGTCCACGTCACCGTAATCGGCGGAGCCGGTTACCTCATCAACAGCGAATCACCCGCGGCGGCGCTGACGATTACCGACAACGACCTGCCAACCTTGATCATCGCCGCCACTGACGCGGTCGCCTCCGAACCCGGCAGCGACACGGCCACGTTCACCGTCACGCGCAACGGTTGCACCAACGCCGCGCTGGTGGTGACTTACACCATCGCCGGCACGGCCACGCCCGGCAGCGATTACTCCGCCCTGCCCGGTACGCTGACCATACCGGCGGGAGCGATGACGGCTTCGATCACGCTGACCGCCCTGGAAGACGCCGTGGTCGAATGCGACGAGACCGTGGTGTTGACCTTGGCGGCCTCCGGCTCGTACGCGACCGGTTCGCCGTCCATCGCCACCGCGACGATTCAGGACAACGATTTACCAATCGTCACGCTCGCGGTCACCGATGCCAGCGGATCGGAATCCGGACCCGATGCCGCCACGTTCACAGTGAGCCGGGTGGGTTGCACGAACGCCGCGCTGACTGTGAACTACAACGTGTCCGGCGCCGCCACGGCGGGCGTTGATTTCGTGCCGTTGAGCAACACGGCCACGATACCGGCCGGCGCCAGCAGCGCCACCATCGTGGTGACACCCATCAATGACACAACGCCGGAATGCGACGAAACAGTCACGGTGACGCTGGCCAATGACAGCAGCTATCTTCTTGGCGGAACCACGTCGGGCACCGTCACCATATCGGACAACGATCTTCCGAGTGTGAGCATCTTTGCCTTCGACGGCAACGCCTCGGAACCGGGCTTCAATACGGGCGCGTTTCGCGTGTCACGGCTGAGTTGCACCAACGACGCGCTGACCGTTTTCTATGGCGTGACCGGCACAGCCACGCCGGGCGGGGACTACCATTCGTTGCCCGGCTCGGTGACCATACCGGCGGGGGCGACGTTTGTGGACATCGAGGTCACGCCCGTGGACGACAATTTCGAGGAAGGCGATGAAACCATTGTCGCCACGTTGCTGGCCAACGCGGCTTACCAGATTGACGGCGCGGCCACGGTGGCCACCATCACGATCACCGACAACGATTCGCAGGGCATTGACATTTCCACATCGCTGATTGATGTCCCCGAAGGCGGTTCGGCATTCTTCACCATCGCGCTATCCGCCATTCCCAACGGCAGCCTCACTGTCACCGTGACGCGCGTCAGCGGTGACACCGACATGAGCGTGCAGAGCGGCGGTTCGCTGGTGTTCACCCCGCAAAACTGGAATACGCCCCGGCAAGTGGTGTTGCAGGCCGCCGAGGACTTGGATGCCTCGAACAGCTCCACGTTGTTCCGCGCCAGCGCGCCGGGTCTGCAATCGAAAGATATCGTCGCCCGGGAGCTCGACAACGACGTCATGGAAATCATCGTTTCCACTACATCCCTCTCACTTCCAGAAGGCACACTGACCAACATCACCGTCCGACTCAGCGCCCAGCCGGTCAGCAACACCGTTGTCTCCGTGACGCGCACCGGCGGCGATCCCGATATCACGGTTCAAGTGGGCGGGACGCTGACGTTCACGCCGGCCAACTGGAGCGCACCCCAAATCGTGACCATTGTGGCCGCGGAGGAGGACGATGCCGGCAATGGCTCGGCCACGATCGCCGCCACGTCCGCCGGTATCGCCACGGTCACGATCACCGTCACCGAGGTGGACAATGATCGTCAGGAGCTGCTCGTGTCGCCGCTCAGCGTGACCGTTCCCGAAACCGGCACGGCGACGTTCACGGTCCGACTCGCGGCGAAGCCTGTTGGCGCCTTGAACGTCACCGTCAACCGAACTTCGGGCGACTCGGATCTGACCGTCTTCTCCGGTGGCAATCTGTCATTCACCACCAACAACTGGAGCGTCGCCCAAACCGTCACCATCGCCGCCGCGAACGACACCGATACCGTGAACGGTTCCGCGCCGTTCACCGTGTCCGCAAGCGGCGCGGACAGCGTGGTCGTCACCGCAACGGAAGCGGATGACGATTCACTGGAGGTTTTTGTGACCCCGGCCGCGTTGACGGTGACGGAGGGCGGCACTGGCACGTTTGGAGTTCGTTTGACGGCGCAGCCCACGAACACGATCACCATATCCATCACCCGTGCCGGCGGCGACACGAGCTTGAACGTGGCCGGCGGCTCCCAGTTGACGTTCGGCCCCGGCGATTGGTCGGCGCTGCAAACGGTCACGGTCCAAGCCGCCGAGGACAAGGACGGCGAGGACGGTGTCGCGGAGTTCACCGTTTCCGGCGTTGGTCCGTCGCGATTGGTCATTGTGACGGAAGACGACAACGATGTGTTCCTCGCAACCAAGGGTGTCTATTACGGTCTGGCAATGGAATCAACGCCGCGTCATGCCACCAGCGGATATTTGAAGATACCGGTCTCCGCCACCGGCGGGGTTCGCGTCCTGCTGACGATGGGAACCGGCAAGCACACGTTCGCCGGTCAGTTTGATACCAGCGGCAGCGCGACCGGCGACATTCCGCGCCCAGGCTTGCCAGCCTTGAGCATCTCGCTGAAGCTCGACATCAGCAATGGCACTGACCGCATCACGGGCACGATCTCGGACGGGACGTTCACCTCGCAGGTCATCGCCAACAAAGCGGTGTTCAAGGGCGCTACGAATCCGGCCACCGACTATGCTGGTGCGTTCACGATGTTGATGCCGGCTGACACGAGTCACACGGATGCCGCCACGCATCCGCAGGGCGACGGCTGGGGCATCGTCAAGATTAACACGGGCGGCATCCTCAAGCTGACCGGCGAAATGGGCGATCAAACCAAGGTCGTGCAGCGCACGCCCCTCTCCAAGACCGGTACGTGGCCGTTGTATCGGGCGTTGTATGGCGGACAAGGTTCGGTGGTCGGCTGGGTGACATTCACCAATGTGGTTGGCGTCAGCAACTTTGACGGCGATCTGCATTGGTTCAAACCGCCCGTTGCCGGCGACGCTTTCTATCCCGCGGGATTCACCAATCTCGTGCCCGCTGTCGGCTCGCGGTACACGGCAACGCCGCCGTGGGGATCGCGCGTGTTGAATCTTGCCGATACGGACTGCAACGCGGCCACGGAGTTCGGCGCCGGCAATCTGGAGAGCAACTTGTCGCAAACCATCACGGTGACCTCGATGAACACCGTGAGCACGGCCGCTTGCGGGGCCACGGATTTGACGGTCAAGGTGGCGCCGGCTTCGGGGATGTTCAGCGGAACGTTCACGCATCCCGTCACCAGTCGCGCAACTTCTTTCCGGGGAGTGGTGTTGCAGTCACAGAACTTCGGCGCTGGCGTGTTCCGTGGAACGAACCAAACCGGTTACGTGAACTTCGTCCCCGCGCCCTAACCCAACATAGGAGCCATGATGAAACGTATGATCATATTCTTGTCCGCATGGGCGGTCACGGGAGGAGCGTCCGCCCAAGAGCTGTTGAAAGTCGGCGACAAGGCGCCGGATTTTGCCGTGCAAGCCAGCAATGATTCCACCGTGTCGCTCAAGGATCACATCGGCAAAGGACCCATCGTGATTTATTTCTATCCGAAGGATGACACGCCCGGTTGCACCAAGGAAGCGTGCGGGATCCGCGATGATTTCTCCGAGTTCAAAAATCTCAAAGCGACGGTGTTTGGCGTGAGTTTCGACTCGGTGGCTTCGCACAAGAAGTTCATCGAGAAATACAATCTGCCGTTTCTGTTGCTGGCGGACACGGACAAGAAAGTCTCCATTGCCTATGGGGCCGCCACGGAAAAATCAGGCGCGCCAAAGCGTATCACCTATGTGATCGGCAAGGACGGCAAGATTGCGCATGTGTTTGGCGCGGTAAACACCGGCACCCACAGCGCGGATTTGCGGAAGGTAATGGCCGACCTCAAATAGCCGCGTCGTCGTTTTTCTGGGTTGCGCGCAATGATTGGCGGACCTCTTCAAACCGGGCATCCACCCGCGCGTTGCTGAGGTCCGCGTCCTTTTCCATCCATCGCAGGTCCCGGTAACCAAGCTGAACCGCCTTTTGGAGCGCGCCAAAACATTGGTCCAATCGGTTCAGCAATGAATAACTGCAAGCCAGATTGTAGAACACGACCGGATTGGCAGGACACAGACGCGCCAGCCGTTCGTCCACCTCCAGCCCTTTCTCCCACTGTCCCGTGCGCGTGTAGGCGTCTCCGAGGATCTGAAGCGCCTCAACATAGTTCGGATCGCGACGAGCAATGCCAGCAAAGAAACTGATCTCAAACGCGAGGTCCTCTTTCTCACTGCGTTTGCTCTCACCCTCTGGTTGTCGCAACGGCAACATAACTCCCTACGTGCTCTGAAGATCGTTGATGATCATGCCGGAAAGCAATTTCGGGTAAAAGTCCGTGCTCTTTTGCGGCATTCGCGACCGCGCATCGGCAATAGCCTTCACATCGCGCACGGGCGTGGGACTCAGGAAAAAACCCAACTGCGCCTGACCGGCTCGCACCATCTCCACGACCTTCTCCGCCTCGCGCCAATATGTGACATTTGACTCCTCGCGGAGCCGCTTCTCATCAATGCCCAGCAACGATTCGAGAATGGCGACATGCAGAATGGCCACGTCCAGCGTGTGCCACAAGGGTGGCTTGCCGGCAAACAACGGTTCCAGGGATTTCACATCGCGCGGAGTGACCACCGCGAATCCCGAGGCATCCACTATGCCGACACGGTGTCCACCCGGCCGGATGGCATCCAGCATGGCCGGGAGCGAAGGGTACCGGGTGACTTCGAACTGTTGACGCAAGCGGGACGCAAACACACCGGCATCGAAACCGGCCAGGTTGGACACGACACGATGCGTGGGCAACACGATCAAACCGGGATCGTTCATGTCCACCAGGGTCGCCATGACAAACTCGTGCGGCGCGTTTCTGTCCCGGCTGCCGGTGGCTTGGCGCTGTTCGTCCCGGTACGCCAGCGCGGTCTCGTATCGGTGATGGCCATCGGCAATGTAGAGCTTCTGCGGAAGGAT
>CAZEQV010000211.1:0-6663 GCA_964514435.1 uncultured Verrucomicrobiota bacterium | reverse complement strand
GAACCGTCGCCACCGCCTCCTCCAGGATGCCCCGGTCGGTTAGGTGTTCGAGCAAGCCGGTTCGGAGTTTCATCTCTCATAGCCTGGCGCGAGCTCCACACCCCGGCAGGTTCCGACGCTGTGTCCCCGTGGAAATGCCCACCCGGCCTGTTGCAGCCGGCCAAACGGTGTTTCTTCGATTCATGTCGGCGCACAATAGATGTCGCGCCCGCCGTGCTCAAGACAATTGGAGAGACAAATGCCCGCGCGGGCGCACCGCAAGATTTGACAGGGCACCGCGGGGCCACACTTTGCCCGTTCCCGTTGGCGCAAGCGTCCCTGCTTGCGCAGCCACAGGCTCAGTTCTTCGACCTTTCTAGCGGTCAACATGTCGAGTAGAAGGAACCGGAAGCTCCGGCACCCTCGACCCTCTCGTGTGGGGGAGGCCGGGGCGAGGGGGACAGGTTCAGGGGCGGGTTCCGCCTTTCCGCTGTTCAATAACTGACTTCGGGCGCTTGCGGGATAATTATCACGGCGGGGGGACGTTGCCGGTTCTCGGTCTGATCGGCGATTTCCACGACCTCATTGTCCACAAACGTCACCACTTTCTGTCCGGCAGGCACGCGCTGATAGGATACCAACTGCCGCAGTTCGCCGTTGACATCGTAGTATTGATGATACTGGGGAATGTATTGGTAGGTGATGTAATACCATTGTTCGTGTTCGCCGTCCCGGCTCTGAATCCGTGCTTTCCGCTCCGGCCGGCCGAGACTGGCCTCGACCTCGTTGTGGGTCATGCCGATCGCTATCTCTTTGCGGGCGATCAACTCCCGATGCTTCGCCAGCCGTTCACGACGTTTGTTCCACTCAGCCACCACTTCCTCCGAAGCCGGCTCCAAATCGTCCTTATACACCCAGCCCTTGGCCAGCCCGGTCACGATCCGCCCAACGGCAAAATACACATCCCGCCCGACGCCCAATACCTGCACACGTTGACCGACGGACAGATACGCAATCACGCTTCGGGGATCACGCGAGAACAAGATCGGTGTGCGCACCTTGACCCGCAGCTCCAACGGCGGTTGTCCGATTTCATCCAGATACAGGACTTCAGGATACCGGATCTCCGCTGCTCGCGCGCACGGCCACGCGCCGGCAGCCACCATCGCCGTCGCCACAACAATCTTGGTCCATCGGTTCATTTCACCAACTCCAGCGCAGCCCGGCGAAAACCCGCCAGTTGCCGCGAGGAACGAGCCTCCAAGTAACACCGAAATACCGGCTCGGTTCCCGACGCCCGGAACATCACCCAACATCCCTCATCGAGCAAGAACTTGAACCCGTCTTTCGTCACCGTCCCGGTCACCTTCTGTCCCGCAAACGAATCCAGCCCGGCCGCGAATCGCGCCAGCAATTCCTCTTTGCGCTGCGGTGTCACACTCAAATTGATCCGGTCGCTCACGATTGTTCCGCACTCCGCTTGAATGTCCCGCAAGATTCGTCCCAGCGGCTTGCCTTCATACGCCGCGAGTTCGGCCATGAGCAAGCAGGCCAGGATTCCGTCTTTCTCGGGCACGTGACCTTTGACGCTCAACCCGCCGCTTTCTTCACCACCCACGATGATCGGCGCGCTCTCCATCAACGCCCCGATGTACTTGAACCCCACCGGCGTCTCGTGAACCTTCACCCCCAGCATACCGGCCACCCCGTCCACCAGATGACTCGTGGCCACCGTCCGCACCACCGCGCCTGTCCACTTTCGATTCTTCGCCAGATGATAAAGCGTCAACGCCAACACCTGATTCGCCACGATGAACGTCCCATCGCTGTCCACCACCGCGAACCGATCCGCATCCGGATCCAACCCCAAACCGATGACCGCCCGCGATTTCTTCAATCGCGCCAGCAATTCGCCCATGTGCTCCTTGATCGGCTCCGGATGCCCGTCGCCAAACAACGGATTCAATTCCCCGTGCAAAGCCTCCACCCTCCAACCGCCCCGCTTGCCCAGCAACACATCCAAATACCCGCGTCCCGTCCCGAACATCAAATCCACAACCGCCTTCTTCGGCTTGCGTTTCAACACACCGAAGTCCACCAACTTCCGAACTTGCGCCACGTATGACGGCATCGGATCAAACGTTTTGAATGAACCGCGAACCGGTGCGCGGCTGCCGCCGTTTTCGGCCATCTGCTCGATGCCGCGACACGTTTCCGGACTGGCGGGAGCGCCGTTGCTTTCGTTGAACTTCAGCCCGCTCCATTCCGGTGGGTTGTGACTGGCCGTAATGTTGATCCCGCCGCTTGCCCGGTGCGCTCGGATCGCGTGCGAAATGACCGGCGTCGGCGTGTCCCGATCCGTCAACCACGCATCGAACCCGTGTCCCGCCAGAATCTCCGCGCATCGAGTCGCAAACTCGCGACCGAGGAACCGCGTGTCATGCCCGACAATGACGATTTTTTTTGCGCCAGCCGGTGGGTTTGCCTTGAGAAACCGGCCAATCGCATCAGCCGCCAACTCGACGTTGGCGAACGTGAACGTGTCGCTGATGATACCCCTCCAACCTGACGTGCCAAACTTGATCACTGACATAAAAACTAAGTCTCCTTTTTGCCTCGCGACACTACCACAACCTCCCCGGCTCACAAGCGCGCAGAACGATCTCCCAGCCCCATCTTGCACGAAAGGCGTTGCCGGGCGGCATATGATCACCGTCCCGAATCACAACCCATCAAAATTGGCACGCTGTCGGCGAGCATCAAATCCGTGGCAGCGCAGCACAGTCTGACAGTCGAACACCGGCTGCGGGAGCTTGCCCCTCCCCACACCCGCCCGGCAGCCTACGATTTGCCCATCACGGTGACAGACGACGAAATTCTGGCGCGGCCTTTGAACTTGGAGCAGGGAGCCGGCAGCCTGGTTTTCCGTCACCCATCGCTCCGAACAGGAAACAACAGACAACACTCTCGCGCTTGAGTCTGTCTTTTTTCGGTCGAGGACATTGTGCGGAAACAGACTGGATATCGCCGCAAGCGGCGTTGAGACACTGTTGGGGGTTGGGCTGCAATTGTCCCACCATGTTTGGCAAAATCGGCGCACAAATCACGGAAAGGAACCAGCTATGACGATCATTGACCGGCGCACCTTTGTTCAGCAGATAACTGCGGCCCTGGCATGGCCAGTTTTGCCCAAGTTAGTGGTCGCTGCTGGCATTCCGCCTGACCTGCCACCGGTAGGTGAAATTTGGCTGGCAGAATGGCAGGCCGCCAATCGCATCCCCATTGTGGACTCGGATAATTTGTTGGAGCGCCACATTCTAGCCGCCATGCGGAGCCAACAATCGCTCACCATCACGTATACCGGTGGGGCAAGTCCGGGTCTGAAACGCCGGGTCCGTCCCGCCTTGCTATACCGCGTCGCCGGCTATACCGGGGTTTACCTGACTGGATTTTGCGAAGTTCGCGGCAACATCCGCACGTTCCGCTTGGATCATGTCCAACTCGCATCATGACTACGCGACGACCATCAGTGGGCCGCTGGATGAGTTGTTTCAGTGGACTCTTAACTCGGCACATGAACATCCGATGAAAATCGGAGGTTACGCTATGGAAACCATTGCCTTATCCGCCAGACCAGAACCACAACAGGCCGTCATCGGCTGGCTGATCTTTTTCTTTCTCCTCTTTATTGTATTTGCCATAGTTGTCGGCTGGATTGAGGAGGCGTTCCGGCCACCGCCGCCTCCGCCGTTTGTCGCACCGCCGATTCGAATACCGGAAGAGACCGCCTCCGGAAACTGGGGCAGCATCGAAAGCAACGAGGAATTGGAATGCCGTCGGAGGTCGGAGCAGTTGGCTGCAGAACGACCAGCGGGCTGGTCGTATCGGGCGGCTTTGGCATTGTTGGAGCCACCGTTGGCTCTCTTGCGGGAGCGGTTTAACCGGCTCCTCTTGAAAACTTACTCACAGGTTTCACCGCAACGGTTGGAGTGGTCACAATATATCGAGTACCGCACCCAGCGGCATGAGGAACTCCGACAGAAATTAGCCGAACTTTCCGAACACTTCACCCGCCGTCTTGGGCCAGCCTGCGAAAGAGAAGACCTGAACGCGATAACTCATGCGACCAGCCAGATTGTCTGGGATTGCACTTGGATTTTCGGGTGGGCAGCAGATCAGTACCAGTATCAGGAGAAAGGCGATTACGTGCCGGCACGGCCAGTGCGCGCACGTACGGCAGAACATATCATTCGGCAGGTGGAAGTGTTGGTGACCGATCTCCGTCGCGCCGTGAACGCGCCGCAGTTTGCCGGACCGCTTCTGTTTCGCGCCGAGTTTTACATTCCCGAGGACAGCGAGGTGGACAAGCCAGTACTGGCCGTCATCGAACCACCGAAGGGCGCACCACGACTTCATGAGTCCCTCGCGTTGCATCCACTTGACCGGCTCAAGCAATCTCTGCTCCGTGCCGTTGCGCAGGCTGGAAGCCCGCTCCACTTTGAGTGACCCTTGATCCCACATCGGCCAGAATCGCCAGTCGGATGGATTTTTGATAACTTTTTGCGCGGCCAACACATTCTTGAGAGATGACATGAACCAAGGAGCAACCGATTTCGACAGTCTCGTTCGCGCTCATTGGCATGAAGTCAACTCGATGCTCATGGCTATCACCCACAATCAAGCCACCGCCGACGATCTGACCCAGGAACTGTTCGTGCTTGCCCACCGCAAACAGATTCACCCCGGACCGGGCCTGCGAACGTGGTTCCGCCGCGTGGCCCGGTACCTGGCTCTCAACGAAATGCGACGGCTCCGCCCCCTGCCCCTGCCGACGCCCGAAATCACCGCCATCGCCGATCGCGTACCGGCTCCCCCCGGCGCACCGGAAGAAACACCCTTCACCGACGAGCTCGGTGCGTTGCGATTATGTCTGCAAGAGTTACCGGACAAGGATCGCTCGCTGTTGACACGCCGCTACGAAACACGCACCCCGCTCGATCAAATCGCCGCCGATGAACGTCAATCTCCCGGCTACATCAAACAACGACTGCACCGGCTACGACGACGTCTGGCCGATTGCATCCACAAACGTCTTGAATCCGGAGGTCTTCATGCCGTCCCCTGAATTCTCCGAGCGCCTTCAAGACTGGTTCGACGGCGTCGCCTCGGAATCTGACCGGGCGCGGTTGGCCGACGAGATCGAGACCGATTCAGAAGCCGCCCGCCTGTTCGATGAACAGTTGCGAATGGAAGCCCTGCTCCAAGCAGCCCACCGGCCAGCAGCCCGCAAAGCCAAACCTTACCGGCGTATTCTTTGGGCCGCGGCTGCCGCGGCGGCAATCGTGGCGTTGCTCGTCTTTCAAGTCGGTCCGCCACGGGACAAAGTCTATGTCTCCGGCAGCGAAACGAAGCCGGTACGCTTGTCCGATCATGCGAGCATGTTGCTTTCTCCCGGCAGCGTCGCGATTGACCATGGGCATTCCGTCTACTTGCAGGAAGGAGCCGCCCGGTTTGCTGTCACCAAAGGTAAAGGTCAATTTCGCGTGGAGACACCGTTGGGAACAATCACCGTGCTGGGCACCGAGTTCGTGGTCGAACTCTTGCCGGCACCAACCACAGGAGAAGCAGAGATGAAAAGCGCAAAACTGATCACAGCCATGGCCGTTGCCGTATTCACCGGCAGCGTGGAAGTCGAGATGATGAATCACAGGTTCGTCCTCGGCGCAGGCGAGTCATCCGTGTTCGCCAAAGATGGCGACCATGTCGAACAGGTTCCGCAAGCACCCAAGAAGAAGGAAGGCGAAGGCGAGCGTCGCGCCAGTCAAAGCTCCGTGACGGGAGAACTATCAGCCGTCGAAGCCGGCAACGTGACGATCGTGCGGCGTGGCGATTCCGGTGAGAAGACCGACACGTTCACCATGAATCAGGACACCAAGATCATGGTCGAGACGGACGAAAAAGTGGAAGGCAACGAAGGCAAACAGCGAAACAAGTGGATCGAAGGCGGCATGAATGACCTGCGACCGGGCATTCGCGCCAAGGTCACACATTCCGACGGAGTGGCGACACGCATCGAAGTCCCCTTGCCGCCTCCGCCGAAAGTAGGTGGCGAGAATTGATCAGACGATGCCTTGCGCGAGCATGGCTTCGGCGACCTTGCGGAACCCGGCAATGTTGGCGCCGTTGACGTAATTGGTCCACCCGTCCTCGGCGCCAAACCGCACGCATTGCTCGTGGATCGCCTTCATGATTTCACGCAACCGGGCTTTCACTTCATCGCCCGACCATTGGAGTCGAAGACTGTTCTGTGTCATCTCCAGTCCGCTGACGGCGACGCCACCGGCGTTGGCCGCCTTGCCGGGACCGTAGAGGATTTTGGCCCGCAGGAAAATATCTGTCGCGGCCGGTGTGCAAGGCATATTCGCGCCTTCGCCAACGCACCGGCATCCATTGTTCACCAGAGTTTGAGCGGAATCGGCGTCCAACTCGTTTTGCGTGGCGCAAGGCAGTGCAACATCGCATTTGACTGACCACGGCTGTTTGCCGGGATGGAATGTGCCGTGAAACTTTTCGGCGTACTCAGCGATGCGGCCACGGCGCACATTCTTGAGTTCTTTCACAAACTCCAGTTTCTCGGCATCCAAGCCTGCCGGATCGTGAACGAAGCCGCTGGAGTCGGAAAGC
>CAZEQV010000210.1:0-6691 GCA_964514435.1 uncultured Verrucomicrobiota bacterium | reverse complement strand
TCGACCCCCAGGCCCAGGCTGACGAAATCGTCGCGCTCGCCCAGTTGCACATGCAGGGCCCGGATGTTGCGCTGCTGCTGCAGGCACTTGGAGCACCAGACGGCCAGGGTCTCCACCAGCACCACCCGGCCGCGATCCCGGCACAGATTGCCGGCCAGAGTCAACGGTTCATTGCTCGTGGCAGCCGCCGTGATGATGACGGCATCCATCTCGTCGGGTTCAGGCGCTTTGACGCCGGCCCGTTCGACGGCTTCCGCACGCGGATCATGCCCGAACACCTGACAACCGGCCGCGCGCAACAGTTGCACGGTCAATTGGCCGACCAAACCCAAACCGATCACCGCCACGTTGTCACCGAGCCGAACGTCCGCTTGCCGGACTCCCTGCAACGCAATGGCCCCCAGCGTGGTGAACGCGGCGAGTTCGAGCGCGACACCCGCCGGCACGCGCGCGACAAGATTCTGCGGCACACAAACAATCTCCGCGTGACTGGCGTAATCCTGACCGGCGCAGGCGACCGAGTCGCCGGGCGCGAGGCCGGTCACGTTGTCGCCGACCGCGAGGACGGTGCCCGCGCAGGAGTAACCGAGCTGTTTCCATTGATCGAGGCGGGAGCGGATTTTATTCAACGTCGCCGCCACGCCTTCGCGTTTCAACGTTCCCAATACTTGTTTGGCGAGGTCGGGTCGTTTGCGGGCTTTGCCGATCATCGAGGCTTGCGCCATCTCGACGGTGGACCGTTCCGTGCCGGCGCTGACGAGCGAGAAGGCGTTGCGAACCAAAACCATGCCGGGCGCGACCGACGGCACAGGCACGTCCACCACCTTGATCTCACCAGTCTTGAAATCTTGGATGAGCTGCTTCATGCGCGGCGGATTTTCCCCAATTCGGGCGGCAATTGCGAAACAATAAACCGGAACTTGCCGGCCGCGGTGCGTTCGATGCCCGCCACGTACTCGAATCGAATGTTCACACTCTGGCCGAGACGTTGCCGGGCCTCGCGGACAACTACTTGCTCATCGAAATCGCCCTGCTTGACCACTCGAATCACAATCTCGTCCAATCGCGTCTGCACAATCTGGGCTTCCCGGACTCCGCGCGCGTCTTTGAACAGATGATCGAGCCGCCCCACCAGCCGTCCATCGGGCGTGCGGACGTAGTCCTCGATGCGCCCCTCGATGCGTTCGATCAACGGGAAGGCACAACCACATTCGCAAAGACCGGGCTTGGCCACGGCACGGTCGCCCACCCGGTATCGTATCAGCGGCATGGCGCGATTGTTCAGGCCGGTCACGATCATCGTGCCGTCCTCCAGCAGCTCCAAGAAACCGTAATCGGTGCGGCAATGCAGATGGCCGGCGGCGCACTGGACGATGTTGCAGGTCATCTCGGTGTTGCCGTACCAGTTGAACACCCGGCATCCAAACGCCCGTTCGATGGCCTCGTGCTGAAAATCCAGCAACGTCTCGCTCGCGGTGAACACCGCCTTGGGCCGGTAGCCTCCCACTTGCGACAACAGGTACAACGACGACGGATAGCCGTGGACAAAATCGGGCGCGTATGTTCGAAAACGCCTCGATGTACGCGGGAAGATTTTGCTCCGTGAGATGATAGGAGGAACAAAGCAGCCGTTTCTCGAACCGGTCCCAGCGCCAGAACGGTGGACGCGTTTGCATCGGGGGCACGACCGGGTGACCAGACACGTACGCGCTGGAGCAGAGAAACCGCAGCCCCGCCCAAGCCCGGTGACGCCAACGAAACGCCATTTCGATCTGGTGATATTCCTTGGAAAAATAAACCGTCAGCGGCGTGCCCGTCGTGCCGCTGGTGCGCAACTGCATCAAATCGCGACCGCCAAACTCGTCAGAAAGAAACGTCTGCGGCGCGGCGGCGACCGTAGCCTTGTCGAGAACCGGCCATTCCGCGATGTTGTCGGGCGGCCGTCCTTTGTACGCCGGCACGTGCGCGACGGCGTACGCGAGAAGTTGCCGGATCGCCTGTTGTTGCTGATGGAGCAGTTCATCCCGCGACTTCTTTTCGTTGCCGGCCAGGGTCGCCATCCATTGATGAAACACGGGGCCATACTTCCTGGGGAAATTGCGGCGGCTCTCGAAGTTGACCGCGAGCGTCTGCGCCCAGACCGGCAAGGCGTCGTAAATGGATTTACCGCGCTTCAATGTGCCCCCGCCAACCAAAATGCGGCCGAAAATGAAACGGCTCCCCGATGTCCGCGATGATGTCTCCGGGCGTGAGTCCAAACTGCCGCAGACCCTCGCGCACCATCGGGATTTTCTGCCAATCGAACCCCATCAGCTTGGCGCACACGAAATCCACGGCGACCGGATTCGTGCCGGCCACGAGCAGGCCGCAGGGCTTGGCGTCGGCTTCCATCGGACCGTTGCCGTCGCCGGCAATGATGCCGTCCACAATGGAAAGGTACCGGAGCGGTCTGGCGCGGGGCTGGCCGTCGCCGCCGTACTCAAACAATGCGCGATTGAGATCGAGCACCATCCGCCACGTGGTGTCGTTGCCGTGCCAGTTGCCCGACCGCACCACCGAGCCGGTGTCGCCAAAGACTTTCGATCCGATGCGCTTGGCAACCGGCCCCCACCACTGGACGGACTTGCCGGTCTTGCGTGCCGCCGCCTTGAACGCGCTGATCAACCGCGATTGCACCTTGGCTTTGACGGCGCTGGTGGGAAATTCGTCGCCGCCTTCATCGGGCGTGCCGACGGAGAAGTGCGGCAGATAGTTTTTGTCGCCGTTGATGCCGACGAGATTCTTCAGGCTGACTGTGATGCCGGTCTTCTTGTGGGTCTTGAGTTTGGGAATGTTGATGAACACGTCGGCGTCCATCGCGCTTCGGGAAATCAAGTACTCGTGTTTGCCGTGGCTGTGATGCGAGGCCGTGAACTTCGTGTCGTAGTCGGCCCCGAAAAACCTGCCGGTCTTGCCGTGAAACCAACTGCGTTCACCGAGATTGACCAGCGTGTATCCGCGCGGGTCTTCCGGCAACTTGCGGCGTTCCACGATCACCCCCCGCTCTGTTCGCCACACCTCGCGGCGCAAATCAATAACCTCGAACTTCACCTTGCCGCCAAACCGTTTCTTCAACTCCGGGATACCGGCCAACTCGCTGATGCGATCAAAATCACTGTCCGTCTGCGGCGCATCGGCAATCGTGATCGTGCCGCGTCCCTCCATCGCCTCGACCACATTTTCCGCCACGGCCGCAATGACGGTGGGATGAGTGATGATTTGTTCCCATTCACCGGGCCGGTCGGTATGAGATTGCCGGATGAAATTGGGCTTCAGCAGCACCCGGTCGCCGGGACGAATCAATCCCCGCCAATCCACGCCCAACGCCGCTACCGCCCGGCGCACGAGACCGGGATCGTAGTGGGGATTGCCGCGCACCACTGCGACTTCACAGGATTTTTTCACGCACCCCTTTTACCATGAATCCCAGAGCTCCGACAAACAGACTCACACCGGTTCGAGATTCAGTTTCCGCATGTCGTCCGCCGACAACTTCACATTCAACGCTTCGAGGTTCTCCCGCAGTTGTCCGACCGAGCTGGCGCCCACCAGCGGAATCACGGTGGGTTGCCGGAGATGGAGCATCCACGCCAACACAACCTGACTGGCCGTGACACGGTGTGCTTCGGCCACTTCATCGAGAATCTTCTGGCGCGCTTCATTCTGGGGATTGGCGTAGGCCACCGGCACCGGTTTGTCCGACCGCGAGTAACAACCGCCCAACAACGGCGAGTAGGCGCATAGCGCCAATCCGTACACGGCACAGTATTCGAGCAGATCCTCGTTCGTCGCGATCTGGTTGCCAAAACGATGACCGACGACCGGCTGAAAATACGAAAACCGCTGTTGCACGGCGCAGTAACCCGGCCAGCCCATCCGCCCGCACAACTGCCGGGCCGCTTCCAACCGCCACACCCTAAAATTGCTCGCCGCCAAGTACCGCACCTTGCCGGCCTTCACCAACTTGGCGAACGCTTCCATCGTTTCCTCCAGCGGCGTCTGACGGTCATCGAAATGCGCGTAGTACACATCGAGCCGGTCGGTTTGCAGTCGTTTCAAGCTCCTCTCACATTCCGCCTCGATCTGGTGCGCCCGCAAACCGAGACCGCCCTCCTGAAACTTCGAACCGAGCTTGGTGGCAATCGTCAGCTTGTCCCGCTGCCCTCGCGCTTTCATCCACCGGCCCAGCACCGATTCGCTTTCGCCGCCTTTCCCGCCGGGTGCCCAGGCCGCATACACGTTGGCGGTATCAATGAAGCTCCCGCCCGTTTCCACGTAAGCGTCCAGAATCTGAACGCTCATCGCCTCGGACGTTTCCGTGCCGAACCGCATCGCCCCCAAACAAACCGCGCTGACCTTCAACCCCGATTCACCAAAAGAAACAGTTCTCATGCCCAAGTTTGTATCCCGCCCCCCGCGCACCGCGCAAGCCCGACACATCATCGTCCGCAAAGACGGGCGCACCGCAAGATCGAATCGGCGTGCCCACCGGCTCCGTCACCATCCCGGCCCTGCGCGAGTATGAGTTCGAGATGGAATGTCAGGCCAGCGTCGCCCTGCCCGAAGTCGGCGACGAGATCACCATCTGCGGAGACGAAGATTGCGTCGTGGACAGCATCGAGGAGATGTGGGAACGCAAGGGCCGCAAGAAAGCCCGCGTCACCGCCCACGGGTTCCCGAGCTAACCCGAACGCGGAACGCGGAAACCGGAACGCGGGATCGCCGCCTTCCACGCTCCGCATTTTCCATAGGAGGTTACGACCATGACTCCGCGCACCGTCCAAGACGCCCTGTTGCCGGTCCCCTTGCGCATCGGCGACATCACGCTGCAACCGCTCTCGATGGGTGTGTTGCTGTTCCTGGAGAAGATCGGGTCGCCGTTGCTCTCCGCCCAGGCGGGCCAGACGATCGGGGCGCTGGAACTGTTCCGCGGCGTGTTCTGCCTGGCGCATCCCTTGTCGGATTGTCTCGCGCTCTGGGCCGAAGGCCCCGAGGCGTTCGACGCCGCCGTGATCGGATTCTCCAGCCGGCTGCCCGTGTCTTCCCTCGAAGAGCTGGCGACAAAGTTGCTCGACCATCTCGCGGCCGGGTTCAACCCGGCCGCGTCATTGCAGCCGCCGCGCCCGGCCGGGGAGACCGAAGAAATCCCTTTGGCACCGGGGACCCAGCCGGCAACGGCCTCGGTTGGGTCCTGAACCTGGCCGAGTGGGCGTCGCGCCGGTACGGCTGGCAACCGGGGCAGGTGTTGGCGATGCCGCTGGCGACGTTGCTGGCCTGGCATACCGCCGCCGAGGTGCGCGAGGGCGCGACGTGGGCCGAACCGTCTTACGTGGAGCGGGAGCCGTTAGAAGAACAGGAAGGCGATGAAGGTGTACGCCATGAACAGCAGTAAACACGGGGCCTCGACCTGGCGCGGAGTGCTGAACAACCACGCCATGCCGTGCAACCCCGCCAGCGCAAACGGCATCACCACCAACCAGCCCACCAGTTTGACCAGAAACTCGCTCATCACCCGCTAATATACCATGTCCAACGGCGCCATCAATTACGAGATCACTCTCGACGACCGGTTCAGCCGGCCGCTGGCCGCGTTGCACACCCACGTCAACGGCCTCCAGAAATCCCTTGTCGCCCTCGGCGCCTCGTTCGTCGCGCTGCAGCGCGGCTTCGCCTTTGTCAGCGCCCAGGTCGCCCGGTTCCAATCCGCCATCAGCGACGGCGCCGCGCTCGAGGCGCCCTCGCGCCAGACCGGCGAAACCGTCGGCAACCTGGTCATTCTTCAGACCGCCTTCCGCAATGCCGACCTGGCCGCCGAGGCGGTGCGCCCCGCGCTGGCCCAATTGGCCCGCGCCCTCGGCGGTATCAACGAAGACGGCCAGCCCACCAGCCAGATCATTGCCAAGCTCGGCCTGAACCTCGAATCCCTCCGCTCCCAATCTCCGCTCGCCCAACTCGACGCCATCGGCAAACGGCTCCGCGAAATCCAGAACCCGGCCGACCGCGCCGCCGCCGCCATGCAACTGTTTGGACGATCGGGGACCGCGCTGCTGGCGGTGTTGGGGGACAGCCAGGCGTTGAGCGAGGCGCAAGCCTCGAGCGCGTCGCTGGCCGCGTTGTACCAGCGCAACGCGGCCCTGTTCGACCGGCTCAGCAACGCCATCCGCCAAGCCGGCGAATCCACCCGCGGCGTGTTCGTCGCACTGGCCGGCCAAGCCGCCCCGCTGTTGGAGGGGCTTGTCTCCCGCTGGAAGGCCGTCGCCGATGCGTTCGTCGCCGACGCCGGGAAATGGAAACCGGCCATCACCAGCATCGTCGGCCATCTCCGCGCCTTCACCGGCATGATCGAAACGGTGGCGTCGGCGTTTCAGAAACTCTCGGGTCTGGCGATGCTCGTGGTCAAAGGTTTCATCGCCCTGGGCCTCGCCTGGGCCGGCATCAAGTTCGCCGCCCTCCTCCAGGGGTTGACCGCCACCGTCGCCGGTTGGATCGGCCTCACCGCCCAGACCGTCGCCAACACCGCCGCCACCGAGGCCAACACCGCCGCCCAGCTCCGCAACGCCGCCGCCCGCGCCGCCGGCCTGAAAAGCGGGGTCGCCGCCGCCGCCCCATGGTTCACCACGGCCGCCGCCCAGCCCACCGGCGCCCCTCCCAT
>CAZEQV010000209.1:0-6697 GCA_964514435.1 uncultured Verrucomicrobiota bacterium | reverse complement strand
GGGTGGCCAATCCGATGTAGCCGCCGCTGTCCCAGTTGTTCAGTAGCCGCCCTTCTGGCACGCAGGCGTTGAGGAAGTCGCAGGCTCGCACCGGCAGGAGTTGCTCATGAAACGTATGGCCGACACGGAACGCGCCGCGAGTTTGAGCGTAGAGATAGCCGTTGCCCCACAGCCAGAGAATCAACAAACATCCGAACATGGTCGTGGCCGGCCAGATTCGACGAAGCGGTGCGCTGTCCAGTCCTGCCGTCACGACCGGGAACGTGGCGATCACGAAATACCCGAAGTTCTTTTGGCCTTTGGCAAACAAATACGCAAACACCACAAGCAAAAACGCATCAGTCAGCCACGTGGCCCCTCGTCCGCGCCAGAGCCAGAGGGCGAATCCGATGGCCGCCACGATCATGTAGAGGTGCATGAACAACAAGGGTTGCAACAACACCAACTGACCGGTGACCGTGTACCCGTCGAGTCGAAACGGCGACAGAAACTCCGCCGTGCCGGCTAGCTCGGATTTGAACAAACTGGAAGACTGCAATTTGGCAAAGTGGGTGAAAGGGAACACGGCTCCTTGCCAGCCGTACGGGTTGAGCAAACACATCAGGCCGGCGATGACCGACCACTTCACAAGCCGCAAACCCGACTGCCGATCGTGCCGGAGGGCGTCCGCACCATGCGCCGCCATGACGATCAGCCCCAGCACAAACAGCGCGTGGCCGTTCACCCACACCAACATCACCGGGGGCAATAACCAAAGGGCGCGGGGTTGTCCGCGCCGGTGCGCTTCCAACGCGAGCAACAGCACATTCAGCAGCAGCCAGGAAACAACATGGTTGCGAAACTCCCAAAGTTGTCCGAGTGCAAACAGCGCCAGAAGCAACGGAACAGCGGCCGGGATGGATTTGCGATTCGAAACGCGGGCGGTCAGCAAGACAAGCGAAGAAAGCGTGAGTGTAATGTTGGTGAACATCAGGAGGATCGTTCCGCCTGACTGGTAGATCAGCCATGACGCCGCCCAAAATGCCCATTGTGGATTCACCCATGGCTGTCCGCCCAACGTCCATGTGAAAGAATCCGACCGGGGGACGGCGCCGTTCTCCCAAATCCAGCGCCCCGTGTTGAGGTAGAATCCAATGTCGGGACTGAACATGGTCCGGTAACCCAAGCACGCCGCCATGATCAACACGACAGCACAAGCCAGACGCACGGGAAAGCAGATGGATGCGAGCAGACGGTTCAGTTGCACGAGGACGCAAATTACCGGTCGAGCGTCACGATTGTGTCACGGACAAGTGACAACCGCACGACGCCTTTGGATTGCTCGTTCCAGTTCAGAAACCGCTCGACGATTTCCGTGAACGTCCCGGCCACGACAATCACCGCGCAATGCCCGATCCCATACGCCAGCAACAACGACGCGCCGTAGAACGGATTGCTCTTCGCCAGCTTGAACGTGACCGCCAACATCGGCGCCATGTAGGCAAACGTGCACGGCCCGAGCGCCACGCCGAACACGAGACCGAGAATAAACGCCGCCAGCAGTCCGCGCCGTTTCATGTTCACCTGACCCGGTCCCGACCACGGCATCGGGATCACGCCCAGCAGGTGCAGTCCGACCACGAAGAAAATCGCCGCCACAAAATAATTCCCATACCGGCCGATGTCGCCCATCATCCGTCCCGCCGCCGCCGTGACCGCGCCGATGCCGGCAATGGTGATGAGGATGTCAACCGCAAACAACGTCGCCGTCCAAAACGCCGAAATCGTAGGACATGCTTCCAGCTTGTCCATTTCCTTCGAATGGGCAACCAAGATGGTTGCCCTACGTTGTTCGCTGATAAACCCGACAATGAGCGGAATACTGGCCAGATGACACGGGCTGAGCACGATGCTCAACACGCCCCACACCGCCGCCGCCCCGAGCGCCACCAACGGCGCGCCCTCAACAGCATGGCTCAGGTTGGTAAAGAGTTGTTCCATCATCTGGCTATTTTCATTCTCGGTCCACAAGACCGGCCAAGTGAATACGCAACCGCCGTTTCGGATGGCTTATCATGCGAAGTTGATGTTGTTGCGCAAACCGGAGCACCTCCTTGTCGGGCGTGGTGACTGGCGACACTTCCCGCAGTTGGTGGCAGTTGTTGATGGTTCGTTCATAGCGCCCAGTTTAGATCAAGTCAGTTCCTCAAGCGAGGGCTAGATGTTCGCGCCGATACCGGCAACCGTGATCAGGATGCCGACGGCAAACCGCGTTGCCGTCCAGAACGCCGAAACCGTAGGACATGCTTCCAGCTTGTCCATTTCCTTTGAACTGATGGCTGACCCCTGACTGGTGCGTTCCTCGCCCTCTGCACCCGCCGCGCCGAAGATGTGGATGTTCCCGAGTTCCGCCAACGCCTCCGCACCGATCAGTGGCAGATCCCCGTCGCCGAAATTGGCTACCACGCCCAATCGTGACCCAGAGGGCATGCCGGGTTTTGCTGCCCCCGCCGGCACAACCGCTGGGTCACGACGGCCTTGCCCCCGTTAACTACCGGCCAGTTCCGTCAGTGCCTGCACAAGCGCCGTATCCTCGGTGATGCTTCGGAGCCGGTAAACCATCCGGTCATCCACCGAATCACCCGTGCCGACCTTGATCGTTTCAGTGCGGATGAACTTCGGCCCCAAGATGGCCTCCAACTTCCAATTCAATGCCGTCAGCAGTTTGCCGAGCGGCACGCCCGCCACGTCGCCGATTGATGTCATTCCGAGCTTGCGAGGAATCTCTGGAATCCGCCAGCAGATAAAGTTAGAGATTCCTCGCTGGCGCTCGGAATGACTACGGGGTTGTCTCAGCGCAATCGAACGGTCTGCCGTGTTCATCGTGCCGATGGTGAGCAGATTCGCCGGCACGGCAGCCTTCGCCGGGCTACGGCTCGCCAAGCCAAACTCCTCGCCCGAATCCGGCAGCGTCACCTTGACCCCGAAGGGTACGGGGTAAATCTCGTTGGCCGCGCCTGACGGCACAACCGATGGAGCGTTGAATTGAAGCGGGACTGGTGGATGGTTGGGACGGGTTGACTGCAACTACCGGTTTTGCCGGGCTTTGATTTGCCGAACAAGGGCGGCGACGCTCTGCTTGCCGATGCGAGTATGCCGCTCACGGGAGTAATCGCCACGGCCTGTCTCGGTCTGCTGGAGAAAGCGGACCATGCCGACCGGGCCGAGTTCATCAGCCAACGCCTGCAAACCCTTTGTCCGAACTTGTTCTAATGTCATCGTCGTCATGGCTTTGTTCCGTGTGTATCTTGCACCCAAGCGAGCGGATTGGCAACTCCGACGTACAGCAATCCCGCGTGCCGAGTGGCGATGCGCAACAATCGGTCATCGGTCGTCAAGAGAACATCCGCCCGGCCCGACTCGGCGCTCGCCACATGGAGGGCGTCAATGCCGGCAAATCCAAGCTGCTCAAGTTCCGAGGCACGCGCGGCCACGGCGATGTCGCACCGGACATACCGGTGACGACGGGGAATCATCAGGCGCAGTCGTTAGCGTAGCTCCGCGTCGGGCGTGTCATCAATCTCCAAATCCACCACGTCACTGTGCAACAGTTGACAGCGCCCGCGCGCCACCTCCGTGACAATGGCCAACACGGCTTCGGCTTCCAAGTGGATGCGGGTCTGGGTCTGGTCATCAAACGGACGATTCCAGCAACAGACATCCATGTAGATTCGCTTCATGCACTCTCTGAATACCGAACCCTGCCGGCAAACTCAAGCACGCCCACCAATCTTCAACGTGCGTCAATCTTCAGTCTGCCATCTTCTGTCTCCTGACTCCTGACTTCTGGCTTCTGTCTTCCTTCGTGGCCACGTCTTGCAGCGCCCGCCGGCACAACCGCTGGGTCACGACGGCCTTGCCCCCGTTAACTACCGGCCAGTTCCGTCAGTGCCTGCACAAGCGCCGTATCCTCGGTGATGCTTCGGAGCCGGTAAACCATCCGGTCATCCACCGAATCACCCGTGCCGACCTTGATCGTTTCAGTGCGGATGAACTTCGGCCCCAAGATGGCCTCCAACTTCCAATTCAATGCCGTCAGCAGTTTGCCGAGCGGCACGCCCGCCACGTCGCCGATTGATGTCATTCCGAGCTTGCGAGGAATCTCTGGAATCCGCCAGCAGATAAAGTTAGAGATTCCTCGCTGGCGCTCGGAATGACTACGGGGTTGTCTCAGCGCAATCGAACGGTCTGCCGTGTTCATCGTGCCGATGGTGAGCAGATTCGCCGGCACGGCAGCCTTCGCCGGGCTACGGCTCGCCAAGCCAAACTCCTCGCCCGAATCCGGCAGCGTCACCTTAACCCCGAAAGCCCACGGGGTAAATCTCGTCAATCACCAGCGCGTACGTGTGTAGGTGTGTCATTGGTATTACGACTGTTGAACATACGCCCGCACTTATGTATGGTGTGCACGTGAAAGCAACAACTGAGTATGACGAGACCCGCTTGAAACGCGTGATGAAGCTGACCGGCTTGAAGAGCCGGAAGGCCGCACTGGACTACGCCTTGCGCGAAGCGGAACACGCCGCCAAAGTGCGACGCTTTCTCAAGTCACTTTTGCCCGATGCGGAGTACGCCGGCGCAGTTGCCCCCGGTTATGACGTGCTGACGGTGCGCGAAAGGGAAACGCCGTATCGCGCATGATCTTGGTTGATTCCACGAAGTATATCACGTGGATGCGCCAAGGGCGGAATCCTGTGGCACTGCTGGCCGCGCCGTTGACTGCCGGTAAATTGTTGACCTGCGGCATCATTCGGATCGAAGTTCTGCGCGGTGTGATCAAACCCAAAGCCAAAGCGGAGTTGACCCGGTTCTTCGACATCATGCCGGAGATTCCACTCACACCGGCGTTGCTGTGTGACGCGGCAGAATTGGCTTGGACACTCGACCGGCAAGGTCAAGTGTTGCCGGTTAGTGACCTCATCATTGCCACCTGTGCCAAGCGTGCCGGAGCAACCGTCATCACCGAAGACCTGCATTTTCGTCAGATTCCCGGCCTCAAGTTGCGCGCCGACCTCTGAACCATAGATCTGCGCTGGCTTTCGGTCTTCCGTCTTCTGTCTTCTGACTTCGTTCGTATTCGTGTCTCATTCGTGTTCATTCGTGGCCACGTCTTGCAGCGCCCGCCGGCACAACCGCTGGGTCACGACGGCCTTGCCCCCGTTAACTACCGGCCAGTTCCGTCAGTGCCTGCACAAGCGCCGTATCCTCGGTGATGCTTCGGAGCCGGTAAACCATCCGGTCATCCACCGAATCACCCGTGCCGACCTTGATCGTTTCAGTGCGGATGAACTTCGGCCCCAAGATGGCCTCCAACTTCTCACCGTCACCGTAGAAATACTCCTGCAAGAGCGGCATCACATTGTGATCCCACGCAAACCGCAGGTCGGCGACGGACGTGAGATTCATCAGGTAGCTGTGCCCGATCTGGTGGTCGCGGTCGAGATACGCCTCCAACTTCCGATTCAACGCCGTCAGCAGTTGGCCGAGCGGCACGCCCGCCACTTCGCCGAGCAGTTCCGGCTGTGGCATCAACTCCACAAACGTGAACCGCCGCCGCAACGCCACGTCCAGCAGCGCAATCGAACGGTCCGCCGTGTTCATCGTGCCGATGATCAGCAGATCCGCCGGCACGCCAAACTCCTCGCCCGAATACGGCAGCGTCACCTTGATTTCGTTGACCGCCCCCAACCGCTTGTCCGTCGCGATCAACGTGATCAACTCGCCGAAGCCGAGTTAGACGAGACGCCGCACGCCGTTTTCCCGCGGCAGACCTTCGAGATGTTCCCCTGGTTGATCTCGTCAATCACTAGCACGTACGTGTGCGCCGGGTCTTGCTGCGCCCGCCGGCACAACCGCTTGAACACGCCGTCCTTGACCTCATACCGGACATTGCCGTCCGCATCACTCACCGGCCGTAACCCCTCGACGAAATCCTCGTGGCTGCAGCATTGATGGAAACTAAAGAACAAAGCGCATTCCCGCGCCAGCGCAACGAAGCGGGATTCCACTCTGCGTCTATGGGAAATACCGGTAAATCTCCCGACGGTTCAGGCAGCGAACGAACGTCACGGTCTCACGCTCGAACACGAAGCCGAGACGATAATCACCCATACGGATCCGGTAGTATTTACCGGCAGCTTCGAGGCGTTTGAGGTTGGGAATCTGCTGGAACGACCGTGCGGCCTCAACCTGTTCAATCACGCGTTGGATTCGGCGCAGCAACGCCGCTTGGGTGATTTCAGCCAGATCGGATTCAAAGGATTCGCGGAACGCAGTCTTCACGCCCGGCCGGATAGGCGTTGAAAAACTTTCTTCCGGCTCGTGAACGGCGACTTCTCGCCCGCCTGAATGGCCCGCAGCATGGCCACGTCCTCCAAGCTGTCCTGCAACGCCTCCCGCAGAAGGTCGTGGCGTTCTTCCAACACCTCGACCACGGCGTTCTTCAACAGGCTCTTAATCCGGCGTTCTTCCAAGGCTGTCATGCGGCACAAGCTACGCAATTCCCTCCATCAAGTCAACGCCGGGGCCGAGTGGCACGCCCGCCACGTCGCCGAGCAGGTCCGACTGCGGCATCAACTCCACAAACGTGAACCGCCGCCGCAACGCCACGTCCAGCAGCGCAATCGACCGGTCCGCCGTGTTCATCGTGCCGATGATG
>CAZEQV010000208.1:0-6701 GCA_964514435.1 uncultured Verrucomicrobiota bacterium | reverse complement strand
GATGTTCTCCCGCGCGTTCATCGCCAACACCAAGCCGTGCCGTTTGCGGTCTTCGGGCGCCAAACCAATTCCCCGCCGCATCGCCGCCGCCGCGCTGGACAACCTCACCGGCTCGCCGCGCCACAAGACCTTGCCGGTGACACGACCGGTCAAGCCGAATAACGCTTCGACCAATTCCGTGCGCCCTGCTCCCACCAACCCGGCTACTCCGAGTACCTCACCGGCATGCAGAGAAAAACTCACGCCTTCAAACTTGCCGCGACAACTGAGGTTCTCAACCCGCAACATTTCCGGGCCGCGCTCCCGCGTTTTCTGTCGCGGAAAATACCCCGTCAGATCGCGGCCAATCATCGCCTTGACCAGACTGTCCGCATCGAACTCGCCGGCTGGCTTCGTGGCCACGTGTTGGCCGTCGCGCAACACCGTGATCGAGTCACACAACCGGAAAATCTCCCCCAGCCGATGCGACACATACACACACGTCACACCTTGCGACTGCAGCCGTTTGATCAACACGAACAGATGCTCCGATTCCACCTGCGACAAACTGCTGGTTGGTTCGTCGAACACCAAAATCTTTGCTCCCCGGCTCACGGCACCGGCAATCTGAACAAGTTGCTGCTGACTTACCGGCAGCTCGCCCACAATGGCACCGGGATCAATCGCTGCTTGAATCGTCGCCAGCGCCGATTCCGCGCGATGCCACACCTCGGATCGCGACACGAACCCATTTCTGGCCGGCAACTGTCCCAGACAAAGGTTCTCCGCGACGGTCAGGTTTTCACAAAACGCCGCTTCCTGATGCACCATGCCCACGCCGTGCTCCATCGCCTCGCGCGGACTCTTGAACCTGACCGGCTTGCCCCACAACCGAATCACCCCGGCATCCGGCGAATGAATACCGGCCAAGATCCGACCCAACGTGCTCTTGCCGGCGCCATTCTCACCCACCAACGCATGACAGGAAGCCGCCGTCACGGCGAACGACACATCCGACAGCGCCACCGCGCCCGGAAACCGTTTGGAGACATGGCCAAACTCAATCGCGCTCATGACCACGGGATGAAAGCAAAATCCGGTTGCACTTGCGATCATCCTTTCCAAACAGGCAGTACGATCTTGTGTGGCTTCATTCGTCTTGGTTCGGCAGGAGTTTGATCAGCTCACGGCGTCCGATGATGTCAACGCCGGCCGCAGCTTCGTATTGTTGGAAACAAGCAGCAGCTTCTTCCATCCGGCCACAAGCGGTGTGGGCGAGACTCCGCCAAAAATGGACTCGCGGCACGCTGTCGAATTCCGCCGACCGCACGGTCTCCAGAAGTTCTTCGTGCCGGCCCAGTCCGAACAACGCCCGTAATCTCAATGTCACCCCGTCACGCGCCGCGGTTGGCTCCGATACCGAATCGAGTTCTTCAGCCGTGGCCAGCATCTCCTCGAATCGCCGCAGCTCACACAGACAGTGCGCCTTTTCCAGCAAGTAAGTTTGCTGTCGGGCGGCCCGGCCCTCTTGCGGGATTACGGCAAAGAGGCGCTCGTTCCACTTCAATTTTTCTTCCCATCGCCCCACCCAACCATGCGCCTCCGTCGCCATGAAACCATGTCCGCCCACATCCGCGTCGGGATTGGCTGCTAACCAGTCACAGTAAACTGCCGGATTCGACAACACAGCCATGATGTATCCCTCGCAGTCCGCTTCGGCTCTCTCTTCCAACAACCGCAGAAACGCACCGGACAGCATTTGCGGGAACCAACACAACCCCGACTGCAACCGGTGGAGTTCTGTCAGAAAATCGCTGAGCATCTCCCGCAGGCCGGCAGCATCACCCGGCAAGGTCACCCGGTGTGCGCAAACCGCCAAGGCCCGCTCGTCCAGCAATTCAGGGGGAGCGGCCGCCGCTACGGTGTTGCCGGCCCGGTTGCAGGCCAGCCAGTGCAACGCTCGCCGGTATCCGATGTAACACCGTCCCAACTTGGCAAACATGATGACCCCTGCGGCCCGCTCACTCAACTCGGTCGCGCTGGCCCAGCAACTTGCCCCGAAAGCGTCAAAACAATACTGCGGCATTGTCGGAGTTTGCTGGCTGAGCGCGCCGACAGTAATCTCTGGGCCAATCACCTCAGCCAACGTCGCTGCCAACAATTCACACACTTCCTCCGCCCGTTTCTGGGTTTCTGTCATGATCGCGCCTCCTCATTGATTGGTTGGAGATAGCACGCTTCCGCCAAAACGCGATGCGCCCGCAGGCAGGCCAGCACAAAGTCCCGCAAGAATCCCGGCAACACGACCGGGTTCACAGACTCGCCAAAACCCAGCTTGGCCACGACGTACACGGAGTTGTCCTCATTCTGAAACACTTGGAAATCCGCGCACGCCGCCCGCGCCTCGGCCATGCCATCCACGATGGTTTCCGTCAACATGGCTTTTCCAAGCGATGCCACCAGGCAAACACACCAGCCATTCTGCTGCTCGTACTCCACGGCGCATCCGACAGTGAATTGATTGAACGGAATCCGCAGCAGGTTGCCGTCGCGATTCCATATCAGTCCACACTGCCTGAGTGCCGCCTCCACACGAAGACGTTGCACGACGAGGGCGGCTGTCGCTCTTGCCGACATCTCACCAGCCGCTGTCGGTGTGGTTTCTGGATTTGAATTCCGACTCATCATGGTTTGGTTCCTTTTTTAATGTTTGGTGGTTGCTTCTCCGATAGCCCCATTTTACCGACCCGGTTGGACTAATGCGGTCTGGCCGGCGAACTCCGCTCACGCGGCCAAAGCGTACCGGAAACTGGCCGACTCGCGCACCTGCATGAAAGGCGTTTCTGCCTGCAATTCGCGCAACCGCCTGTCCCGGAGTTGACGTGCCACCTCCACGTTGCCGGTGCGCAACGACTCACGCACCCGGCACTTTGTGTAGCCGGCGTCGTGCCGTGTGTAATACAGCCACCAAGTGCCGTTGTTGCACCAAAGGTGATGATTCGGATTGTCCGCCGCGATTCGCACTGCCAGTTTCGAGCCATTCATCGGACAGTTCTCCTTTCTTGTTATGGGGCGGGCCGATGGCAAAAAGGAAAGCCGCCATCGCTGCTCCGATCTGGTCGTGCTCTGGCGGCCCGTATTAGCAGGCGTCAGAGTTTGTGTTTCGGGGCATCCACCCCGCGCATCGCATACAACCACCGTGGGACTCTTCCAACCTCGGATGGCGGACCCAACGTTTGGTGTGGCGGTAACGCTGGATCACTCTTGATGCTGTCATGCCACTACAATGGATAAACCGTACCATTTGGTAACAACTTTGCCCGGATGAAACGTGTCATAGGGGATAGCGCACCGGGAAGCGTCGCGTCCCTTCTTCAACCCAAATCCCGCCGTTGAAAAGTCGTGGGCAAGCGATCAGGCCGTGCAAAAACTTTGAACCCCTGTGCCCGTCATCCCGCTGACAGATGCGAGCGTCTGTTGGTGGCATCATGCCGTTCCTCTAAAAGAATATCACTCGTTTGTGGGCTTTTGCAGGTGCCCCGTGTGTCATAGTGATTCTGCAGAAAAATCCTCGACGCCAGAAACGGACATCAGGGCAAGAAGTCCGCGATGGTTGATTGCGTTATCATCAAGGCTGCGCTTGACTTGGAAGCGTCATACTTGAATATATGCTTGTCCGTTCGCGGTCTGCGAACAGCGCCGGCGTAGCTCAATCGGCAGAGCAGCTGATTTGTAATCAGCAGGTTATCGGTTCAAGTCCGATCGCCGGCTCCATTCTTGGGACCCCATCCGTTTCTCGATGTCGGTTAATGCAGCTCGCCAAAGTTCATCGGATATCAGGATTTGGTTTGACGGCGCGATCGTCAAGCGCGCCGAACACATCGCTCATCCGCTGGCCGTAGTGTTCGTGTGTGTAGAACTCTGCAAAGCGTTTTCGCGCAGCCCGTCCCATTTGAGCGCGGAGTTGGGCATCACCGGCCAATTCTAGGAGACGTTGTGCCAAGGCCGCAATATCACCGGACGGCACCAGCAATCCATTCTCTCCTTCCACCACCAGCATATCGCGCGCGCCTCCCCGGCTGGCGACGATCGGCAAGCCGGCTTGCATGGCTTCGAGCAACACCATGCCGAACGCCTCCAACTGTGGCTGGGGCACAAACACAAATACGTCAGCTTGGGCAAACAACCGCCATTTTGCTTCTCCCTCGACCGGACCGGTGAATTGCACGGCGGCCTGCATCCCCATGCGTTCTATGAGCGCCTGCGCCTCGAGCCGTTCCGCTTCGCGGAACCAACCACCGGCCAAGATCATACGGGCCTGGGGATGTCGGCGATGGACCTGAACCATGGCTTCCAGCAATTCAAACACGCCTTTCGAGCGGGTCAACACACCGAGGTAAAGAATCGTGAATCCTGTTTTCCCGGTGGCAGGCGGCAACGCGACCGGTTCGATGCCGTGGGTGACCACGAATACTTTTTCAGCCGGTACCAAACCATTGAATTCGGCGGCAATATCGGCGGCGATCACCACCACGCCGGCCGCGGATCTGATCATGGCTTCCAGACGCCTTGCTAAGCGGGTTGAGAGTTTGCGGCGAAACGACGGCAGGCCCCGGCCGTGGGCATACAACACGACCGGCACGCGAAACAACCGAGCCACGCCAACCAGAAGCCAGTCTTTGAGGAAAGCGTTGCGATTGTAGGAAATCGGGTAACAACAGAAATCGTGGCGTTTGCGCGCCAGATGCATCACTTCCAGCGCCACGAACTTCAGCAAGCGGACCAGTTTACCGGCGCGAAAGCGTTCAAGCTCCTGAACTTGGCGCGCCACGGTGATATCAATGAATGTGACGTCGCACTGTTGAGTAAACGAAGAATGCATCAACGCCTGATAGGAAACACTTGGCCCGAACCAGGGCGGCGGCAGATAGCCGAACATCAGGACCGCAGGCCGATGGGTGGAGGACGGATTCATCGGCCACGCAGAATCCACTGGCGTTTGGCCCGGTAGTAGAGGTTGGGAATCAGAAAAAGCGGGTGACGCGAAAACAGGACAGGCCAGGGGCCGTAAGACCAGTATTGGCGGCGAATGGCGGCATCGTTGCGCGCGGTGACATCGGCCTGCGCCACTGACTTGGCGGCATCGTGGAGACGGATCTTTCCCCGCACTCGTGGTTCATAGTGAACCTTGCCGTAGCGGGACATGCGCAACCACAGCTCATAGTCAAAAGAATTGTTGAACTCCTCGCGCAACGGGCCGGCTTTGTCCAAGAGCGAGCGGCGGAAAAAGGTGGATTGCTGGCCAATGTAGTTGATGCCGTACAGCAAGATGGAAAAGTCAAACGGGATGCCGCGAAATTGCCGCAGGCACTGGCCTTGTTCGTTGATGATTTCCACGTCGCCATAGACCAAGTCGGCCGGCGTCCGTTGCAGGGCGGCGACCGCCTCACTGACGGTATTGGGCAGAAACAAGTCGTCGGCGTTCAGCCAGGCCAGAATCTCGCCGGTGACCATGCCGAATCCCTTGTTCAGGGCATCCACCTGACCCCTGTCTGGTTCAGAAATCCAACGAATGTCCGAGGCGGACTTGAGAATGGAAAGTGTTTCATCCGTGGAGCCGCCGTCCACGATGAGATGTTCGATGTGAGGGTAGTTCTGCTCGCGCACCGACCGCAACGTTTCCGGAAGGTACCGGCCTTGATTGAACGAAGGCGTGACGATGGAAACTTTCGGCAGGGCCATGGCGGACAATATCTATCCTGAGGGAAAAGCGATGTCGAGCGGTGATCGAAATTACGGCTCTCTTTCGTTTGCCGTGTCAGGCAGAAGAACGGGGTCAATGACTGATGAAACATTGCCGGTCATTGTTGACGGCGCAGTCTTGCCCACAGTTCGGCGTAGAACATGGCCGCATAGGTTGTCAGCAGCAGATCCAGTGGTTGACGGTAGCGAAATGACAACAGCACAACGACGTTTAACAACATCATCCCAGCGCCCATCAACCAAGCCAGCTGGGTAAACGGCCAGTGCCGCCATTTCCACATCGCCCAAAGTCCGGCTGGATAGATTAGAAGCCACAGGCCCGTGGACAGGATGCGGTTGATGCGTTTCATGTCGCCGTTGATCGGCCCCCAAAACGTGTGAAACCGGATGAAGCACAGCTTGAGGTAATGGCCCGGATTCTCGCGCACCCAAAGGATGGATGCGTGCTGCCAGTCGCCGTCGGCTCGTTCGAGGTAGCTGGTGAACCGTTGCTTCTGTTCCTCTGAAACTCCCATGTCCGGAGTCACAACCAGCCGCGTCTGCCAGACATTCCACCACTGCAGGTTCTCGTAGCGCGGATTGTTGTTCTGCCAGAGCAGACCGCGGGCGGCGAATCGGATGTAGTCATCCGCATGATCATCTTTCAAATAGTAGCCGAGTCCAACTTTTGCCAAGGCCAGTACCAATAACACGCCCGCCCCGAGCAGGAATCGCGGGGCGCGCTCCTTCCACCATTGAAGCAGCAACCACACGCCCGCCGGGACGGCGACGGCAAAGAAGAACGCCTGAGTGTAGATGCCCACGGCCAACAGCACGACACCTCCCAACAGTCCCCCTTTCGGATCGGACGTGCCGCTCAAAGACAGCACGGCGGCCGCGAAGATGCAGAGGAGAAGATTGACCGGCACGGGATTGGCCACAAATACCGCAACTTGATGATTGATCAGCAGCAGACAACC
>CAZEQV010000207.1:0-6799 GCA_964514435.1 uncultured Verrucomicrobiota bacterium | reverse complement strand
ACCATGACCCGAAATGGGATTGGTATAGCGGCCCCAAAGCTACCGGTAAGTTTTACGTCTCGGAACCTTACTTCGACGACGGCGGCTCCGACATTACCATGGTGACACTGTCCGTGCCGATGTTCGACGGCTCCACCAACTTCTTCGGCGTCGCCACAGTGGATCTGGCTTTGGACCGGCTCCGCGCGATGGTGCAGACAGCGCGTTTGCAGGGAGCCGAGGAAAGCGGACGGAGCGGCACCCATGAATTCGCCTATTTGGTCAGCCAATCGGGGAAAATCATCGTCCATCCGAAAGAAGAGCTCATGCTGCGGAAAGGGTTTTCCGGCGCAGACGTGAAGGCACTGCCCGGCGGTGAGGCCATCCTCGCGCAACCCGAAGGATTCACCGAAGCTCTGCAGGATGGCCAGCACCGTCGCATTTACTGGGCGACATCGCCGCTGACCGGCTGGAAGGTGGTGCTCAACGTAGAAGAGAACGAAATCCTTGCCCCAGTGCGCGCCCTGACCATCCGCTCCGTGCTGATCGGTATCCTTGGATTGCTCGGATTGATTTTCGTCGTGACCGTCATTGCCCATCGCCTCGGGCAACCGCTGGCCACGCTCACGCGCACGGCGACCGCCATCGAGCAGGGCAGTTTCCGCGACGAGATGTTGGAAGACTTGCCTCAACGCAATGACGAACTGGGCGGTCTCGCACGCAACTTCCAGAAAATGGCGCAAGAAATACGGACGCGCGAACAGACCCTCGAATGCACGGTCAACGAGCGCACGGCTGAATTGACCGCGCGCGCCGCCGAGCTCGAAAAACTTTCCCAGGAATCCCAGCAGCGTGTTGTTCTCGAATCGGCGCTGTCCGCGCTCAACACAAGTCTGCGCGGCAATCTCACGATGCCCGAAGTGGCCCAGCGCAGCCTGACCGGGGCGATTGAGTTTCTCGGCGCGCCAATGGGCGCGGTCTTTGTGGCCGGAGCGGATGGGACACTGCAGCGCCAAGCCGCGCACGCGTATCCGGTTCGCACCGATCTTCCCAAGACGTTTCTCATCGGCACCGGCATCGTGGGACAGGCTGCTCAATCCCGGCAGCCGATCATCACCCAGCCGGACGGCGAGACGCTCCGCGTGCAATTTGGTTTTGGCGCTGTGCCGCCCACCTGTATTGCCGCATATCCCTTGCTCGCCAACGACAAGCCGGTCGGAGTGTTGGAGCTCTGCCTCTTCAAACCGTTGACGGAAACGCAGTCACGCTGGCTTGAAAAGGCGACCGAGACGATGGCTAATGCAATCCGTTTTGCCATCGAAACCGAGGACCGCCGGCAGGCCGAGGAACGCACCCGGCTCATTCTTGAATCGAGCGCGGAAGGCATCTTCGGCGTGGACACCGAAGGGCGCATCACCTTCGTCAATCCGGCAACTTGCCGGATGCTGGGATTCACTGCCGAGGAAATGATCGGTCAGCCCTCGCACACGCTCATTCATCACTGGCACGCCGACGGGCGCGAGTATCCGATTGAGGATTGTCCGATGTACGCCGCGTATAAACGTGGGGCGGCGAGTCGAATCGATGATGAATACCTCTGGCGTAAGGACGGTGCCGGCCTGCCGGTGGAGTATGGTGCCACGCCGATCCGCAAGGACGGGTTGATTGTCGGCGCCGTCATCAGCTTTACCGACATTACCGTGCGCCGTCAGCAGGAAGCGGAACTGCAAACCCAGCACAGCGCACTGGAATCGGCGGCCAACGCCATCGCGATCACGGATCGCAAGGGCACCATTCAGTGGGTGAACCCGGCGTTTACCCGACTGACCGGCTATGCCCGCGAAGAGGCCGTCGGGCAGAATCCCCGCGTGCTGAACGCCGGCGTGCACGACAAGGAGTTCTTCAAGAACATGTGGGCGACCATCCTGACCGGCAAAGTCTGGCAGGGCACGCTCACCAACAAGCGCAAGGACGGCGGGTTGTACGAAGAAGAAATGACGATTACGCCGGTGCGCTCCAAGCAGGGCGAGATCACGCACTTCGTCGCCATCAAACAGGATGTCACCCTTCGCAAACAAGCCGAGGCGGAATTGAAGGTCGCGAAGGAAAAGGCCGAGGAAGCCACGCGCATGAAAAGCGAGTTCCTCGCCAACATGTCCCACGAAATCCGCACCCCGATGAACGGCATCATCGGCATGACCGACTTGCTCTACGATACCGGGCTGAACCCACAGCAGAAAGAATTCGCCGACACCATCCGCGCCTGCGGCGACTCGTTGCTCACGCTCATCAACGACATTCTCGATTTCTCGAAAATCGAAGCCGGCAAGCTCCACTTCGAGACGATTGATTTCGACTTGCAGTCCACCCTCGAAAGCAACGTGGACATCCTCGCCGCCAACGCCCACCGCAGAGGTCTCGAACTGCATCTCTTCGTCGAGACCGACGTGCCCACCGCCCTGCGCGGCGACCCCACGCGGCTCCGGCAAGTCATCACCAACCTCGTCGGCAACGCCATCAAATTCACCGAAAAAGGCGAAGTCCTCGTGCGCGTCACCAAGGAACACGAAACCGACCACGCGGCCCGCTTGCGCTTTGCCATCACCGACACCGGCATCGGAATCTCACCGGAAGCGCAGGGACGATTATTCCAGGCGTTCACCCAAGCCGACAGCTCCACGACCCGCAAATTCGGCGGCACCGGCCTCGGCCTCGCCATCTGCAAACGCCTCGTCGAACTCATGGGCGGCGAAATCGGCGTCACCAGCGAAGCCGGCAAAGGTTCGACGTTCTGGTTCAGCGCCCAGTTCCCCAAACAGACCGATGGCGCCAAAGCCGTCGTCCGCGCCGCGCCGGTCGTGCACGCCACCGTGGACGGCGCCCGCGCCTTGATCGTGGACGACAACGCCACCAACCGCAAGATTCTCGAATACCAACTCCGCGCCTGGAAAATGAAACCCGCCTCCGTCACCTCGGGGCGCGAAGCGCTCGACCTGTTGCGCAGCGAAGCCGCGCGCGGGCAGCCGTTCGCCTTGGTGATCCTCGATTTCCAAATGCCGGAAATGGACGGCCTCGAACTCGCCCGCGCCATCAGCGGCGATTCCCGGCTGGCCGGCACGCACATGATCATGCTCAGCTCGATGCACGGTCGCTCGAAACCCGAGGGCTTCCAAGAAGCCGGTATCGAAGCGTGGCTCAGCAAACCGGCCAAACAATCCCAATTGTTCGACACCATCACCACCGTCCTGAGCGGCGCGGTCGCGGAGGCCCAACTCGCGGCCCCGGTCGCCGCTCCGGCAACCGCCGCGCGTCCACTGCGAATCCTCTTGGCCGAGGATAACCAGGTCAACCAACAAGTCGCGCAGTTGCAGCTCAAGAAACTCGGCTACACCGCCGACATCGCCAACGACGGCAAGGAAGCCGTCGAAAAATCGGCGCAGAAACCCTACGACGTGATCTTGATGGATTGCCAGATGCCGCATCTCGACGGCTACGAAGCCACCCGCGAAATCCGGCACCGCGAAGGAACTTCCCGCCACACGCACATCATCGCCCTCACCGCCAACGCCCTCGGCGGCGACCGCGAGAAATGTCTCGCCGCCGGCATGGATGATTACCTGACCAAACCGTTGCGCGTCGAAGAACTCAAACGCGCCCTGGAGAAGTCACCGGCACCGGTCGCAAACACCGAAGAGACGGTGGTGGATTGGGAACGCTTGCAGGATGTGGCCAGCGGCGACGACGACACGCTCCGTCAACTCGTCGCGATGTATCTCGAACAAACCCCGCCGAAACTGGCCGCGCTCGAAGCCGCCATCCAAGCCGGTGACGCCAAAGCCGTGAAACAACACTCACACAGCGTGGCCGGCACCAGCGCCTCGTGCGGCATGACCGCCGTCGTCGCCTCGATGCGAGCGTTGGAGAAAATGGCGATGGAAGGTAATCTTACCGGTGCCGCTCAATATTTCGCGGAGGGACAAAGGCAATTTGCGCGTGTCCGTGAATTTCTGGAGGAAAAGATAAAATCATGAAACGAGTTTTGATTGTTGAAGACGACAAGCTGCTTGGGACGGTTTATTTGAAGAAGTTTTCACAGCCCGGTATCTCCGTGAAGATTGCCGCCACCGGCCAGGAAGGGTTGGACATGGTTGCCAGTTACCGGCCGCACGTGATGTTGCTGGACCTGATGTTGCCGGACATGAGCGGCACCGAAGTGTTGGAGAAGTTGCGCGCGACCGCCGCCACAAAGGACCTGCCGGTGCTGGTGTTCACGAACGCCTTTCTGCCAACGACGATCAAGCACGCGCAGGAAGCCGGGGCGACCGCCGTGATCACCAAGGCGGATTGCACGGTGACGCAGTTGGTGGAGCGAATAGTCGGAGTTCTCAGTCAGTCGAAGTACGAGCCGCCTGCCGGAGAAGTGGAAATCGCTGCCGTCGCGGCGCCTGAGGTGGATTTGCGGCAGATGTTGCGCGAGCAGGCCGGCCCGCTGCAAGCCGCGCTGGGCCGATTCTTGGCGGTGCCGAGCGATTCTTCCCGGCTGATCACACTGTCGCAGGCGACTCATGCGGTGGCCGGCAACGCCGCGGCTGCCGGGGAAAACACGGTGGCGTGGATGGCCTCGGCTTCGGAGGCGTTGCAGCGCGATTTGGTGGAGAAACCGAAGCATCGCAATCCATCGAGCGCGAACACGATTGCGGATGCCACGAAGTTGATGCTCGGTTGGTTGCAGGGATCCATGCCCATGCCGCAACGCCGCCCGTCTGACTGCCGGATACTGGCTGTGGACGATGATCCCATCATGGGGCAGCTCGTGGCCACGGCGTTGGCGCGCGCGCAATTGCGGTGCCGAACCATGACGGACCCGGTGGCTGCGTTGGCGGTGCTGCAAGCGGAGCGGTTTGACTTGGTGCTTCTGGACGTGGAAATGCCGGAGATGGATGGGCCGACGCTCTGCTCGCAACTGCGGCAACTACCGATCCAAAAAGATACGCCGGTGGTTTTTGTGACAGCCGTTGGCGAGTTTGAGCGGCGCGCGGCCAGTTTGGCGAGCGGGGGCAATGATCTTTTGGCCAAGCCATTCCTGCCCATGGAGCTGGCTGTGAAAGCATTGACACATCTCCTGCGTCGCAGTCCCCAGTCTGACAACCGATAATGGGAGTCATCGAGAATATGATTATGAATGAACGAACCAGTGGTCCGGTAACGTCGGTGTTGCTGGTTTTCCTTTTCTTAACAACAGGCGGCTGCCGATCCCTGACACAGCCGGCCGGTGCCAGCTTTGCTTCCGTGGAAATCACCGGGTACACCTCCGAACAGATCCGGGGCGCGGTCAGTGAAGTGTTTCGTGAGGATGGTTTCACTGTGACATCTCCCAGTCCTTCGCGGCTTGTTTGTGAACGGGAGGGGAGTCGCCTGGACAATCTTGCTTACGGTGACTGGATGGGGGACAGCAGCGTGGCCGAGCGGGTCAAAGTGGAAATCTTGGCCTTGGCCAACCTGAAGTATCGAGTTCAATGCAATGCGTTCATGGTTCGTGATCCGCACGGCTTGGAAGACGAAGTGAAACTGAGGAATACCCATCGGTTGCCTTATCAGAATTTGCTGGATAAGGTTGCCGCTCGCCTGCGGTGAGCGCGGGTTGCATGGCCGGCATTCTCAGCCGAACATCTTGGTCCGGATTGCCAATCCGCTGTCCAAATTCCACAGTTGAAAGGGATACCGGTTGGATTCAAACCATAGTCAGCCGTTGAGCCCCTTTCATTCGAAAGGTAGGAAATGAACGATGGCCGTTTTTGAGACATGCGAGTTTGAGGTTACATGACACGGCCGACAGCATGGTTGCTGGCAATCGTCTGGTGGGGAATGAGTGTCCTTTCGGTTTGCGGAGCCACCCCGCCCAAGAAAGTCTTGATTGTTCATTCCTTTGGAGGTGCTGCTCCGCCATTCACCGTTCACACGTCGGCTCTGGAGATCTCTTTAACCAAGGAAATGGGAGAACCGGTGGATATAGATCACATTTCCTTGGATATGGTGCGCTTTGCCCAGCCAGACATGCAGGAGGCCTTTGTTGTTTTTCTTCATAACCGGCTGAGCACGGGACAGCCCGATCTGGTCATAGCCGTCGGTGGCGCGGCGGCCCAGTTCGTGGGCCAGTATCAACAGCAACTATTCCCCCGCACGCCCATCTTCTACACTGGTCAGGAGCAGCGGTTATTGTCATCCGGCAGCTTCGAGGCTAATGCGGTAATCCTGAGCCAATCACAAGAGTTTTTGGCTATTGGGGAAGACATGCTGCGACTGCTCCCCGGCACGACCAACATCGTGGTTGTCATTGGGGCGTCGTCCATTGAACACTACTGGGTGGGGGTGCTGCGTCAGGAACTCGCGCCTTTGACGAATCGTGTGAGCCTGACGTTTCTGAATGATCGGTCACTGGTAGATGCATTGCATCAGGTTGCCCAATTGCCACCGGGATCGTTCATTCTCTTTGGTCTGTACATTCGCGACGTGACCGGCGTGACCTAGAATCACGAACAGGTTCTGCGGGAACTGCGAGCCCGCGCCAACGCGCCGATCTGCGGGATTTGGAGGAATGAACTGGGTCATGGAATTGTCGGCGGGCGTTTGACGGATTTGAAGGCTACGGGACTGCAAGCCGGCTGTGAGGTGACCCCGAATTATGTGCCAACCTGAATGAGAGTTTTGGGTCGTTGTTGTTGTCGTTGTTGTACCCCTTTTCCTCCCCCGAGGGGGAGGAAAAGTTTTTCGCGGCAGGCCATCGCAAATTCTCTCGGCGTCCGATACCCCAGCGCGCTGT
>CAZEQV010000206.1:1983-6843 GCA_964514435.1 uncultured Verrucomicrobiota bacterium | reverse complement strand
CAAAACCCTCGTCTTGATCGCGCCGGTGGCCGAGGGAGCCGGCATCCTCGATGAACTGTCCACGCCGGATGCCGTCGCGTCGTTGGCCGAAACGGGTATCACGGATTTCGATGGTCATCTGGTGGGGATGCCATTCATTCGGCAGTTTGCCGAAATGAAACCCTTGCGCGAAGTGGTCAAGGCGAAGTGCCCGGTCTTGATTGTGCACGGCAGCCGCGATCAAACCGTGCCGGCCACGCACGCCGACCTTTACGAACGCGCTCTGCGTGCTCAGAAATGTCCGCTGAAGAAGGTCATCATTCCCGGCGCCAACCACACGTTCGACCGTCACGTCTGGGAACGACGGCTCCTGGATGAAACGGTGGACTGGCTGACGGAAACCCTCTGACGGATTTCTTGCCGCCAGAGGTTGGCGTTGCTCCTGATGGCGGTCTCTGTCAATACTTGCGCCAATGAAGATCTTGTTCATCGGAGATGTCGTCGGGCAACCCGGTCGTGATGCGGTGAAATCGCTCGTGCCGGTCTTGAAGCAGCAACACAACCTCGATCTGGTAATCGCCAACGGCGAAAACAGCGCCAACGGGGCCGGGTTGACGCCCGGCACGGTCAAGGAACTGTTGGATGCCGGCGTGGAAGCGATCACGACCGGCGATCATGTTTGGGACAAGAAGGAGATCAACCAGATCATCGAGTCGGAGCCACGGTTGTTGCGGCCTTTGAATTTCCCGCCCAAGACGCCCGGACGCGGGTCCATCGTGGTGTTGGCCGGGGGAAAGATGCCGGTGGCGGTGGTGAGTTTGATCGGTCGCGTGTTTATGAAAACCTACGATTGCCCGTTTCGAGCGGTCGAGCAGGAAGTCAACCGGTTGCGTCGGGAGACAAGCATGATCTTTGTGGATTTCCACGCCGAAGCGACGAGCGAAAAGATTGCGCTGGGCCGGTTTCTCGATGGCAAAGTCACCGCCGTGTTGGGAACGCACACGCACGTGCCCACGGCAGACGAATGTGTCTTGCCGGGGGGTACGGCGTACATCTCCGACGTGGGGATGTGCGGTCCGCATGATTCCGTTCTGGGGCGGGACACGGCGGCGGTGGTGCGACGTTTTGTGACCCAGTTGCCGCAGAAACTGGAAGTGGCGACCGGACAGGTTCAGTTGTGCGGTGTGATCGTGGACGCGGACGAGAACGACGGCAAAGCGCGCTCGATTCAACGCATCCGGTCGTTCCTTCCCATCGGAGTGCCGGGGTGATTCTGCGGTCTCGCATCGTGCTGCCGGTCACGTCGCCTCCCATCGAGAACGGAGCCGTGGTCATGCAAGAAGGCCGCATCGTGGCCGTCGGAAAGGCGGGCGACATTCTGACAGCACACTCCGGCAAGGTTCGGGACCTTGGTGACGTGCTGCTGATGCCGGGCTTGATCAACGCGCATTGTCATCTCGATTATACCAACATGGCCGGGCACGTTCCGTGGACGGGCCGGTTCATGGATTGGCTGCTGGCCATCACCGCGCTGAAGAAGCAATGGACGCCCGATCAGTATGTCAGTTCGATTCGGCATGGCTTGGAGCAACTCCAACGCACCGGGACAACGACGGTTGTTAACATCGAGTGTTTTCCTGAACTCGTGGAACAAGTCGGGCCGCTGGCGTTGCGTGTGTGGTGGTGTCCGGAATTGATTGATTTGGTGTGGACCCCGGAATCGGCGGAGATGCTGCGGCGGGCGGAAGCATTTCTGTCGGGGCGAACCGAAGGCGGTTTGTCTCCGCACGCCCCGTTCACGGTGAGTGCGGCGCTGTACCGTCTGGCCGCCCGGCAGGCTCGCGAGCGCGGGTGGTTGTTGACGACGCACGTGGCGGAGTCGCGCGAGGAAGACGAGATGTTCCGGTGGACGCGCGGGGCAATGTATGACCGGTTCCGGCAAGGTGGACGTGACATGAGCGATTGCGGTCAGGCGGGCGTGATTGGTCTGTTGGATGAATGTGGCGTGTGGGGACGAAACTGTCTGGCGGCTCATGTCAATATTCTGACCGGGGAGGAAGCCGGCAGGCTGGCGGAGCATCAGGTGAGCGTGGCGCATTGTCCCGGCACGCATCGGTTTTTTGAGCGGGAACCAGCGCCCTTCGATTTGTGGCGGCGGGCCGGTCTCAATGTGTGTTTGGGAACGGACAGCCGCGCCAGCAATGCCGCGTTGGATATGTTTGCCGAAATGCGGGCGCTGGCGGAGTCGAGGCCGGATTTGCGGCCCGAGGCGATTGTGAGAATGGCCACGGCAAATGCCGCGCGGGCGTTGAACCGGGAGGGAAAACTTGGCACATTGTCGCCAGATGCAATTGCTGATCTGATTGCCCTGCCGGTGCAAGATGCGGCGGCGAGTCCGTGGGAGATGGCCGTGTTCGCCGAGACGCCGGTAAGGCTCATGATGGTCGGCGGAAAGGTTGTGCGCGATGAAATCGTGTAGCGTGTGGATGCTGATGGTGGTGTTGACGGTGGTGACCTTGTCGGCGCAAGAACAGAAGAAATACACCGATGAAGAGTTGGGGGAGATGTACGCGCAGGCGGTGGTGCTGCACCGGTTTGGCCGGTATGATGAAGCCGAGGCTGTGGCGCGGAAGATCGAGGCGCAAGTTCCCAACAATGCCGATGTGAAACGGTTGTTGGCGGAGATTGCCAACGCGCGGGCGGTGAAGTTGCCGGCGCGGGGCAATGAGATTCAGAAGAAGCTGTCGGAGGCGAAATTGCCGGAAATCAAGTTGCGTGAGGCGCCCGCGCGCGACGCGGTGGAACTGGTGCGGGAGGAAGCGGCCAAGGCTTTGAAAGACAGCAAGCCGGTCAACTTGGTGTGGTTGGTTCCAGCCGATGCCAAGATCGGCGCCGTGACGCTGTCGTTGACCGATATATCGGCTTTGGATGCGTTGAACTACATCATGCAAATCACCAAGCTGAAGTACCGGTTTGATCCGAATGCCATCGTGGTGTTCCTGCCCGAATCGGCGAAACCTTCAGCCCATGCGCCGGCCGCGGAATGAGCCGGCTCGACGATGTTCTCAGCAAGGAGCTGGACGGCTGGCGACAACAAGGGCTGTTCCGTTGCTGGCGCCATGTGGGATCGGCGCAAGGCACGCGCCTCACGATTGGCGGCCGGGAGTATCTGAACTTCTCGAGCAACGATTATCTGGGGCTGGCCAATGATCCGTTATTGAAGCAAGCCGGTCAGGCAGCCATTGAAGAATACGGGATGGGAGCCGGTGCCTCGCGGTTGGTGTGCGGCAACATGGAGCCGTACCGGAGGTTGGAGGAGAAACTGGCGGGCTGGAAGGGCAAGGAAGCGGCGGTCGTCTTCGGCAGTGGGTATGCGGCCAATGTGGGCGCTATCACGGCGTTGGTGGGCAAAGGCGATGTGGTGATTTTGGACAAGCTCGATCACGCGAGCATCATTGACGGCGCGCGCCAGAGCGGGGCGACGATTCGGGTTTATCCGCACAAGAACATCAAAAGGCTGGAAGAACTTCTGGCAGGGGCGGCTTCCCATCGCGCCGGGAACGGCCATCGTGTGTTGATCGTGACCGAGACGGTGTTCTCGATGGACGGCGACATTGCGCCGTTGAAGGAAATCGTGGCGTTGAAGGAGAAGTTCGGGGTGTGGCTGATGATTGACGAAGCGCACGCGGCCGGATTGTATGGCGCCAATCGGCGGGGTTTGGCAGAACCGTTGGGTGTTGAGAACAAGATCGAAGTCACATTGGGAACGTTGAGCAAGGCGTTGGGATGCGCGGGCGGGTACGTGGCCGGGTCGCAGACGCTGATTGATTTTCTCAGAAATCGAGCGCGTTCGTTGATTTACTCGACGGCGTTGCCGCCGTCGGTGGTGGCAGCGGCAGGGGCGGCGGTTGGTTTTGTGGCGAGCGAAGCCGGCCATGAACGGCGGGAGAGATTGTGGCGGAATGTGAGTGAGTTGAAGCATGGTTTGTCGGGTTTGGGAGTTGCGAACGAATCGCGAAGCGCGATTGTGCCGTTGATGGTGGGGGATGAAACCGCCGCCATTGAGTTGGCCGGCAAGCTGTTGGATGCCGGTATCTTTGTTCCGGCGATCCGGTATCCCACCGTGGCGAAGGGCAAAGCCCGATTGCGTGTGACCGTGACGGCGGCGCACGAAGGAGGCGATATCCAATGGCTGCTGGAAGTGTTGAAGAAGACTTTGGGCGGGAGGGGGCGCGGAAGATGAGCTTTCTCACGCGCACAGATCACCGGTGTCTCTGGCATCCGTTCACGCAGATGAAACAGTGGATGGAGGAGGAACCGGTCATTATTGAATCCGGTCAGGGCGCGGTGTTGCGCGATGTGAACGGCAAGGAATACCTGGACGCGAATTCCTCAATCTGGACAAACTTGCATGGGCACCGGCATCCCACGATCACGCGGGCCATTGCCGATCAGCTCGACCGGATTGCCCACTCGTCGTTTCTCGGTTTGTCGAACGTACCGGCCATCGAATTGGCGGAGAAGCTGTGTCGGCTTACCGGGTTGGACCGGGTGTTTTATTCGGATGACGGTTCGACGGCGATGGAAGTGGCGCTGAAGATGGCGTTGCAGTTCTGGCAGGGCAAACGGTCGCGATTCATCGCGTTCTCAAACGCCTATCACGGTGACACGGTGGGCGCGGTGAGTTTGGGCGGAATCGAGCTGTTTCACAAAACGTTTCGTCCGCTGACGTTTGACGTGACCCGGGTTGCCCGTGTGACCGGGTTGCCCGATGACGGCAGCGATGTGGCGGCGGTCTTTGTGGAACCGCTGATTCAGGGCGCAGCCGGTATGCGGCTGTGGCCCGCGGGGATGTTGCGGGAGGTGCGGGCCTGGTGTGAT
>CAZEQV010000206.1:0-1973 GCA_964514435.1 uncultured Verrucomicrobiota bacterium | reverse complement strand
TCGGACCGGCGCGCTGCTGGTTGTGGACGAGGTGATGACGGGATATGGCCGTACCGGCAAGATGTTCGCTTGCGAGCACGAAGGCGTGCGACCGGATTTGATGGCCGTTGCCAAGGGGCTGACGGGCGGGTATCTGCCGTTGGCGGCGACGTTGGCGACGGAGCGGATTTTTGAGGCATTTCTCGGCGAGTATCACGAGTTCAAGACGTTTTTCCACGGCCACAGCTATACTGGGAATCAGTTGGGGTGCGCGGCGGCGTTGGGAAACCTCCGTGTCTTTGAGGAAGAGCGAACATTGGAGAAATTGCAGACCAAGATCGAACAGATGCGGGGCGCGTTGGCGGGTTTTCCGCAATCGCGTCAATGCGGATTCATCGGAGCGGTTGAAGTTGGTGATTATCCTTTGGAGCAGCAAGCGGGAATCAGGGTGTGCCGGGCCATGAGGGAGCGCGGGGTGCTGACGCGTCCGATTGGGAACGTCGTGGTGATCATGCCGCCGTATTGCGTGACGCGCGAACAACTGGATCGGATTTTTGCGGTTCTGCGCGAGGCGATTGGGCGGACGGTCGGTTAATCCCAGCCAAGCGCGGTCAGGTGTTCGTCACTGATGCCGAAGTGGTGGGCTACTTCATGGATGACGGTGCGCGCGACCTGGCGGCGAAGATCGGCGGGATCATCGAAGTCTTCGGTGAGCGGCAGCCGGTAGATGATGATTTCATCGGGAAAGCCGGCATAGTCGCTGGTGCGTTCGGTGAGCGGCGTGCCGGTGTACAGACCGTAGAGCGTGTCGCCTTCGGGGATGCCCATTTCATCGAGGAGGGAGGGATCGGGTTCGTCTTCGATGACAATCTGGACGTTGTCCATGCGCGCGCGAAACTCGGCCGGTATCATGGCCAAGGCCTCCGTGACCAGTTGTTCGAATTGTTGCTCCGTGATTTTCACGGGTGTAGTGTAGCGGCGGAGTGGAGGGAGGTAAACGATGATCAGGCGAGCGGCGGTGGCCGGGCAGTTCTATCCCGCGCAAGCGCGGCAGATGGAGGAGATGTTGCGGGAGTTCATGCCGGTATCAGGGGCGCGACGAAAGGCGATTGCCGTGGTGGTGCCTCATGCCGGTTGGGTTTATTCGGGACACACGGCCGGCAAGGTGTTCTCCGAGGTGGCGGTGCCGGATCGGGTGATCTTGATTGGACCGAATCACCGGGGCACGGGAAGCGATTATGCTTTGTGTGATTCAGGGCGGTGGGAAACGCCGTTGGGAAGCGTACCGGTGGCCGAGGCGTTGGCGGCGGAGTTGTTGGATCGGTGCGAGTGGTTGGTGTCGGACAGCCGGGCCCACGAGCGGGAACATTCACTGGAAGTGCAAGTGCCGATGTTGGCTCGAGCCAATCCGCAGGTGCAGATTGTTCCGTTGCTCGTGGGCGGCGGCTGGCCGGAGTGCGGCGGGCGACACCGGTTGCGTGATATCGGACATTCCATCGCGGATGTGATTCGAGACTTTGGGAAGCCGGTGCTCCTTGTGGCGTCGTCGGATCTGAATCATTACGAGGATCAGGAGACGTCGCGGGTGAAAGACAGGTTGGTCCTCGAAGCATTGACGAGGTTGGACGCGGAGGCGCTCATGGACCGGGTGCGGGATGTGGACGTTTCCATGTGCGGCGTTGGTCCGGCTTACATCGCGACGGTGGCGGCCCGGCAACTGGGGGCGATGCGCGGCGAGGTGCTGGAGTATCGTACCAGCGGCGAAGTGAGCGGCGATTTTAGTCGGGTGGTTGGCTACGGCGGGGTGGTCATGGAGTGAGTTCAGCGGACCGGATGGAATGGCCAGAACCTAGGGATCAGCACGCTGGCGACGATCCAGCAGAGGATGTTGAGCGGGATGCCAATCTTGAAGTAGTCGGTAAACTTGTAGCCGCCTGCGCCGTAGATCATGGTGTTGGTCTGGTAGCCGATGGGCGTGGAGAAACTGGCACTGG
>CAZEQV010000205.1:0-6848 GCA_964514435.1 uncultured Verrucomicrobiota bacterium | reverse complement strand
GACCGGATGGCTGGGAAAAACCTATGGCGAACTTGGCGACACCATCGTGGGCGGGCCGTATGGCATGATGGAGGGATTTGAGTCCATAATGGGTGAGGGGCCGAAAGTGGTGGTCGTCTCCGACGAGGCCGCCACGTACCGGCCTGAGATGCAGTGGTTGGGACGACAACTGGACCTGGCCGTGATGCGACCGGAAGAGTTTCACCCATCCGACAAACAGGAAACCGTGTATCGGTTCTTTGAGTTGTTCGATTTGCCGAATGTGCACGGTGGCCTGGCGATGCTCGAAGCAGCCGGGCGAGGGGATATTGTCGTGACGCCACCGCCCAAACCACAGCTCGAAGAGAAAATGCTGTTTGCCTTTCTCTGGATGGAACAGCTTCGAGGATTCTGGCGGGAGCATCTGGGGGACAAGACGCTGGATGCGCTCCGTCAGGTGATGCCCTACACGTGGATTGTGGATCCGACTCCGTTGCCGCCGCACGCGGTGATCCCGGAATTGGGAATACATAGCTGGCGGGAGATGGCGAAGTTCTCCCAGAAGCAGCGCGAATTGGTGCTGAAGATTTCCGGCTTTCACGAACACGCGTGGGGCAGCCGCGGCGTCTATGTCGGCCACGATCTCTCAGCGACGGAATGGACGAAAGCCATCGAGCGCGCCTTGGACAGCTTCGCCACGCACCCGTTTATCCTTCAACGGTTCGAGAAGTCCGGGACGCTTTCATGCGAGTACGGGGACAGCGATGCCAACGAGATCAGGACCTTCACCGCCAGGGCCCGATTGTGTCCGTACTACTTTGTGTCGGGTGACACCGTGAAGCTCGGCGGTGTGCTGGCCACGGTCTGTCCCTCGGACAAGAAACTGTTGCACGGAATGACCGACGCCGTGATGGCGCCCTGCCGGGTTGCTTGACTACCGGGCACCGGTATCACTGAACCGCAGCACGGTTCTCAGGAATCGCCGGCACGATTCCGTTTGTGGATTGTGGAACAACTCATCCGCCATTCCGGTTTCCACCACCCGACCATCGGCGAGAAACGCGACCCGGTCGGCCACGACACGCGCGAACCCCATCTGATGTGTCACCAGAACCAGATCGCGACCCTCCCCGCGAAGTTCTTCGATCAATTCCAGCACTTCCGCTGTCATCTCGGGGTCGAGCGCCGAGGTGGGCTCGTCAAACAACATCACCGATGGTTTGATGGCCACAGCTCGAACAATCGCCACGCGCTGGCGTTGGCCGCCCGACATTTCAGCGGGACGCTTCCCGGCGTGGTTCTGTAAGTGAAACCGTTTCAGCAAATCCATCGCCAACTCGCGGGCACCCGCCGCGGTGTGTCCGTGCACCTTCTCCAGCGGCAACGTGATGTTCTCCAGCGCGGTCAGGTGTGGGAAAAGATTGAACGCCTGAAACACCGTGCCCACCCGGCGGCGATGTTCGATGTCGAAACGCACCGGCTCGCCGTTCAACACGACCCGACCGGAATCGGGAATCTCCAGTCCGGCGAGTATCCGCAACAACGTGGTTTTCCCGCCGCCCGATGGACCGATCAACACCAGTGTATGCGCCTGCTCGAACGCCAGCGTCACGTTGGCCAGCGCCACGTGTTCGCCGAATCGGCGGGTCAAGCCGACAATCTCAAGTTGCATACGAAGCCTTCTTCTCCTGCTGACGGATCCACAACGACAACGGCAGCGTCAATACCAGGTAGCCGGCCGCCAGCGGCAAATAGCTCTCCAACGTGCTGTAGGTGTAGGAATTGACCTGTTGCGCGTTCAATGTCAGTTCGCTGATGCCGATGATGGACAGCAATGACGAATCTTTGATGAGCGACACAAACTGGCCGGCCAACGGCGGCAACGTTTGCCGTAAGGCTTGCGGGAATATCACGTGCCGGTACGTCTGGACGGTGGTCAATCCAATGGCGCGGGCCGATTCGAGTTGGGAGTCGCCGATGCTTTCGATACCGGCCCGGATGATCTCGCTGATGTACGCCCCCGAAAACACAGCCAGCGTCAGTGTGCCCACGACAAACCGATTACCCACTCCGAATGCGTCGGCCACCACATAGAAGAAAATCAGAATCTGCACCAGCAGCGGGGTGCCGCGCACCACCTCCACGTACAACACCGCCCCGAACCGCAAGGGCGCGAAGCGGCACCGTCGAGCCAATGCGGATATCAGTCCAATCATCGTGCTGATGATCAACGCGGCGAGCGAGATTCCGATTGTGATCAGCCAACCGTTCAGAAACTTCTGCCGGTATTTCCAGATGCCGGCAAAGTTCCAGTGATAGGTGAGTTGGTAAAAGGAGAACGCGAACACCAACGTCATAACGAGAAACACCACCAGCCAACTCACGGCAACGGTCGCGCGTCCGGCAGGCTGGCCGGTCTGCTCGTCGAGGAAGAACAAGGAGCGGAACATGTCAGAAGATGAACGCCACACCCATTTCGGCGAACGTGGTTTTCTGGTCTTTCAAGTACTTGTCGCCGAGTGCGTCAAATCCCCGCGTGGCTTGGAACTGTTTGAGGAACGCGTTGACCTGTGATCGAAGCTCGTCGTTGCCCTTGCGAATGCCGACAGCCCAAAACTCCGTGCGAATCGGTTCGAGAATGGGGCGGGTGGTTTCCTGGTGTCGTTTCCAGTTTTGAAAAATCGAGAGTTGATCGTAGATAAACGCGTCGGCCTTTCCCTGCGCCACTTCCATTACGCAGGCGGCATCCTTGTCGAGCACGAGCAATTCGGCGTTGGACAAATGTTCGGTGGCGTAGAGATGGCCGGTTGTGCCCTTTTTCACGGCGACTCTTGTGCCCGGTGCGTTTGCGTCGGCGATGCCGGTCACCTTGGAGTTCTTGTTGACCAACAGACAGATACCGGTTTTGACATAGGGATCGGAGAAATCAATGGACTTGGCGCGCTCCTCGGTGGCGGTCATGGAAGAGATGATGAGGTCAATCTTGCCGGTCTTGAGCGCCGGTATGAGGCCGTCGAAGGGGATGTTTTCGATCTTGATCGGGCGACCAAGATGTTGGCCGAGAGCGTGGGCCAATTCCACGCTGATGCCGGTGGGGCGGCCCCCTGTATCGGTCATCTCGAAGGGCGGGTAGTCCAGTTCCATTCCGACCGTGAGGGTGTGCTGATGCGAACGCTGACAACCGCAGAACGCAACGATGCCGGCCAATGCCAACGGAAGGAATTTCATGCGCCTATTTTGTAGTCAAACCGCCGACAAAGCAACTGCTCACAATGAGCGCCCCGTGGACGCGCCGAGTCATGTTGGTGATTGTGCGGCTGCCCAGCGACCCAGCCCTACCAACGACGAACCATGGTTCAGCCCTGTGGCGGGGTCATGGATTGCCATTTTCTTTGCCAACTAACCACGAAGGCTTGGACGGCCACCATCAGCAGAATGAACGCGGCGCACATGGGGTAGGGCAGCAGCCGTCCGGATTGTCCGATCCAACCGGCAAACAAGGGTCCCAAGAACATGCCGGCTCCTGTGAATGCCTCATGCAATCCGCCGCCTTCGCCCTTGGCAGACACTTCATCCATCGTGAAATACAAGCTCGCTTGATACGACATGCCAGACACCGCGCCGATGGCGATCAACGCCAACGCGAAATGCCACGGGGCCGTTGACCACGCCAGCGCCGCCGCCCCGGCCGCGCCGATGATCTGCGCCACCCACAATGGCCAGACTCGCGTTCTCCAGAACACCATCGTTTGCATGCTCAGAAACATCGCCAACGCCGCTCCCCGGCTCATGGCGACCAACCCACCATGAACATCTGAGGCAATGTTCAGGTGCGTCATCAAGCCCGGTAAGACGGCCATCACGCCACCCGCTGTGAAGTTGACCGTAAAATTGGCGATCCATGCCGTCTTGCGAAATCCGCGTCCCTTGGGCACCGGCACGGATGCCGGCAACACAACGGGGGCCGTGGCCGGTGCGCTCTTGGCGATGAACAGGAGCGCCACGATCAACGCAAGCGTACCGGCGGCCAGGTAAAATGCCGCCCGCGGCCCGAACGTGAACACCACCCCGCTGGTGCCGAAGCCGAGAAACAATCCGAGGTTCCACGCCACACTGAACCGTGTCAGACGACGGCTCAGTTCCGGTCCTGTTGCGCCGTCGCTCAGCCATCCTATGATGGCGGGCCAGAAACTAGCAAACCCGGCGCCGCAGAATCCGCACAACACAACCAGAACCGGTACGCTGGTGATAAACGCGCACGCCAGCGAGGCCAGCGAGGCCACGCCGACACCCGTGGCAGCCACAACGCGGCGACCAATCCTGTCCGAAAGCTTGCCGGTCACGAGCGAAATCGCGGTGTACACGGCAAATGTCACCGTGCCGCCCAACAGTCCCAGCTCAAGTGACGAGGCATGGAGCTCGGCGGCACGTCGCGTGATGGCAAACAACCAGGCGGCCACGCTCATGTCCATGAGCAGGGAGGCCAAATAAAGGATGTTCAGTGACACGGCGCTCATGCCGGCCTTATGGCACAGGTTCTGGAGCCACCGGTCGAGCTTTTTCGAATATCAAGGAACCGAGATTTTGCGTCAGCACTTCCTGGGCGTTGGCGAGGTCGCCGACGGTTGTGAGGTAGTCGTTCAGTCGATTCATCAAGTCGGCGCGTTTTTCTTGTTCGGTCACCACCTTCGCCCAGTAGTGTTCCGTCACGGTCACACCGGGGCCGGTCACGTCGTTGCTGTCACTGATTTCCAGCCAGTATTCGATGGATGTGCCTTCCGGCAGGGAAGCTTCCAAAGATGACACGCGCCATTCGTATCGCCGCCGCAGCGAACGCGGCAAATCCCCGGCCAGGTCCAGTTCCATCGTTTTCACTTTGGCGCCTTCCTCCTGGTCAACCTTGAAGTGGACAACCACTTTGCCGATGCCGTAGTCATCGCTGGCTTCAAACCCGATCAACGAGGTCGCGTGCGCCGTGACCAGTTCCTCTTTCCGCTCCGGGTAGGTGACGCTGACCAGCGGCGGTTTGTCTGGCACGGTGTCAATGCGGTAAATAACTTCGTCCTTGGACTTCAATTCGTGTTCGTCCGTCAGCAGGATCGAAAATCCTGTAAGCCCCTTGGGCGGCACCACGAAACGGGCGAACATTTCCGTCGGCGCGGTAGGATTAATCTGCATGGCCACATCTTGATTCAATCCAACGAGGCGCACTTTGGCGTCCTTGAGCGGTTTGTTGGCGCTGGCGCGAACTTCCAGCGTGCTGCCTGCCAGCAAATTGAGATCACCGAGGGCGCGTTTCGCGGCATTCTGCCGCGCATACGCCGGGTAGATTTGCTGACACTCTATCCCGGTCACGACCGGCCGCGGCAGGACGGTGATCTGATACGGTGTCGTTTGCCCGTCGTGGAGTCGAACGGAGTAAGTGAACGATTCCTGCACGTTCTCGATGGCGCGGGTGAACAAAGCGCGATTGTCGGCAGATGGCTCCATCGTGAATTGCTGGAGTTTGCCTTGTCCGTACTGCAGCCGAACCTTGCCGGTGGGCGGGACGATCCCTTGCGCCAAGGCCTCAATGGTGATGCTGTCGCCCGAGGCGATGGTGCGATTGCCGGTCACACAGTCAACCTTGGTTTTGCGGGGCACCGGGATGTTCGACAGGAAAACCCGCCGCAACAAGTCGGTGGCCGTTCGGTCGCCGTAGTCAAACGCCAGTAGCCCGGCCAACAAAGCCAGCACCGCCATTCCCACCGAGCGCAGCAACGGACGGGTTGGAACAACCGACCGGAAATCGAGCGTACCGGCCAGCGTCTCGGTTTCTTGGACGAGGACGGTGACCAGGGAAGGGGACGCGCCGGTTTCGACGGCTTGGGGACGGGCGAGCTGGATGGAGGCGATGAGACGGGTGCGCAGTTCGGGCCGGGCGCGTTCCATCATCAGCGCGACCGTATCGTCATCCGGCTTGTGGATCAACGGCCGCAACAGCGAGGTCCAGGTGATGTAACCCCAGCCGGCCGCGTACAGCAGCAACAAGACACCCCGGACGGTCAACGGCAGGTCCAGCATCCAATCGGCAAACATCGCGACGGCCAATGTGAGCACGAAGGCGGTCAGAAATCGCGCCAATCCTTGTCCGCTGCTGACGGCGAGAAACTTTTGCCGGACGGCCTCGATTTTCTGAAGCAAGCTGTCGAGGCCGGGCGCGTCGGCGGTGAGTCCGGCAGGTTGTCGTGGCTGGCTCATTTCAAGTGGAACCGTTTGCGGAGCACCCATTCGATGGTGATGATGCTCAACATCAACAGGAAATACAGGGGCGAACACCAGAGTTCCACGTCCATGGTGGAACGAACGCGCTCGGATTTCCGTCGAATGGTTTCCGGCAATTTGTCGAGCGATTCCTCACGAATGAACGCGCCGCCGGTGGCCTCGGCCATTTGCTTGAGCAACGGCTCGTTCATGGCGGTCTCGCCCATTTCAAAGCGCGGCTCTTCCACGGTGAAATCGAGATGGACGGAAGGATCGCGCTCGACGCGGAACTGGTAGATACCAGCTTCGGGCGCGATGAACTCGCCCCGATACATACCGGGCGAATCGGGGACCGGTCGCAGGGGGAATTCGCGTTCGCCGATGTTGGACGCTCCCGAACTTTCCGGACCGCTGCGCGGGCTGTAAAGGCCGCGCACGGTCGGGTCGTTGACGGGGTCGAAGTTCTGGTTGTAGAGCCGGGCATAGACGCTTACGCGTTCGCCGGTCATGTATTTCTGGCGGTCGGCGCTGAGGTGTGTGCGGCGGGACGAACCGAGTAGGTGCGGCAGCGCCATGCGTTGGGCGACTTGTCCCCACAAGGTGAAATAGATGGTGTCGCCTGTGTT
>CAZEQV010000204.1:0-6859 GCA_964514435.1 uncultured Verrucomicrobiota bacterium | reverse complement strand
TCGTCGGCGTGGTTCCAGAAGATCGGGACCACCGGACGTTCCCAGCGCAGCGCGAGCGTGCGCGCGAGCCGGACGGCGTGCAGCGCCTTGTAGAGGGAGTACAGCGGCGCCGCGAGCAATCCGGGCTGTTGTCCGGTGACGACGGCACCCCTGAAGAAAATCCCGTCTATACCGAATACGCGTGGCATTCGTTCTCCACATCTGAATCAGGCTGCTCATGGACATGGTACAACGCCGAGTCCGACACGTATTTCGTTTTGTTCTATGACCCGGATGCCGATCCGCGCTGGTCTGCGGCCGGTTGCGAGAACTTCACTATCAACTGCGTGGACGGGGTGCTGACCGGCACGGGCGGCAAACTGACGATGCTCAGTGACCCGACCGGGTTGGGGCAGGGCGCCAGCGGCGCGCAAGCCGCTGTGTTCGCCGAGAAGTTCCCCAGTCAGCCGGTGCTCGCGTATTTCGAGCTGGCCGCGCCGGACAAGGAAGACATCGGCGCGATCGTCAGCCACGCCGTCCAACTCTCCCAGGCCGGGTACATGCTGGATGCGGAGGAGTTGAGCGAGCGGACGGGGTACAAGCTGGAAGTCAGGAGTCAGAAGTCAGGATGTAGCGTCGGCTGTCCCAGCCGAGCCGTTGCCGAATCGTTGGTGGGACAAGGTCAAGGCCCTGTTCAACGCGGGCCAGCCCGGTCATCCGTTTTACGGCAACCAACACACCGGCGGGATTCCCGGCGCGGCGATTGACAATGTCGTGGAAGCGGCGGCTGAACCAGGCGGGCGGTTGCGTGTGCAATACGCGCAGGTCACGGAGGCGGAAGCCGCGCGCATCAAGGCGGCGACAGGATTGAACGTGACCGGGTATGAACACGAGATTGATACGGATTCCGTCCGCCATATTCGCGAGAGTCACCCGGAATTGACGCGCGAGGATTTCCAGCGCATCCCGGAAATCGTGCGCGCGCCGGATCGCGTGACGAAAACGCGGACGAAACAGAATCTGGATGCGATCACCTACGAAAAACGCTTCGGCGCGACGACCATCTACGCCCCGCCCGCGCGGAGGTCAAGTCTTCGGGCGGAACTTCAGCGGGCCGCGCACGCGCCACTCCGCCGACTCCGCCGCCGTCATCTTGCCCACGGGTGGAATCGGGGGTTCCGCTTCGTTCGCTGGCCACAGAAGCGCTGCTGCTGCTTGTAATCGGCTATCGGGATTATTTGACGGCGTTGGCGGTGACGGAGCCGCGCTTGGGGCGGGAGATTGTGGAGACGTGTCGTGATATTGAGCGATCTGCCGTGCCGCTTCTGCGCACGCCCGCCACCGCGCCGCGCCGCACCGCCGCCACCTGTCCGCCCGACGACCGCCGACCATCCGACGCCCTGACCAAGTTGACAATTTGTCCCGTGTTAAACCCGACCTCCGCGTCGGGCGCACCTATTTGTACCGGTCACTCGCAAACCTGTTACAACTCCACTCGCAAACCGGTTGCGATGGCTGAGCCGCGCATCACCGCCCGCCCGCCCGCCGCACTCTCCCCCCAGGGCGGCGGGCGGGCGGGCGGAACGACAACGACACCCAATCAAACGAGAAACCCAAAACCCAACAACCAACCAATGCAAACTTGAAAAACCATCTAACAACGACCAAAACACTGTCCAACCAAACGGGTCCACCTCAATGCCAACATTTCCTTGCCCAGAAAGATTCTGATGACTGCTCCGTGAAGTTGAGTTAAGAAATCCGAGCTACCCTTTGCCAAATGGGTGCCTTGCATATTTCCTGCCATCAGATCAATTGCTTAAAATGAAAAACACCAAATGAAACCACTCCATGAAAACACCATTGTTTATCAAGACCAAGCCGGCGTCACGGCCATCGGCGCGCTCAGCCGTCGAGTGCTCCATCAAGCGCAAGACGCCTCCGATGTGATCCAACGCGCGATTGACGCGGGCGGAACTGTCACGCTCGAACGTGGTCGTTATGCTCTCTCGCGCACGCTCAAACTCACCGACAACGTGACCCTTGCCGGTCAAGGACGCGGCACCGTCATCGTTGCCGACAAGAATGCGGCGATTCTGGCGGAAAAGTCAGTGGGCGTGACGGTGCGCGACTTGGCGGTGGATGGCGGCACGGCGGCACCGGCGGGGATTGTGTTCGACGCTTTGTTCAACGCCGCGGTGATCGGCGTGGTGGTGCGCGGGTTTGACCGGGGCATCTGGTTTCGAAATCACACGACGTTGTCACGCGTGTCAGGATGCAGCCTGGCCGGCAACCGCATGGCGCATGTGTTCTTCGAGCAGCTCCGCGAAGGGCCATACGGCAATTACATCCCGAACCAGATCGAGAACACGATGGCGTTCGGCGGCGGGCCGGGTTTCGTCTGCAGCAACGCCATCGTCGTGAACCTTGTCGGTTGCACGGCGTACCAGACGACGGGACCGGGATTTCACATCCACACGCAGGCCAACAGCGTGCTACTCAGCGGCTGCCGGACGTTCCAGATCACGGGGCCGGCAGTGTTGGTCGAGAACGCCTACGAGTTCAATGCGACCGGCAACATCTTCTGCTGGGCCACCGAACACGGTATCGTCGTGCGCGATTGCCGGTGGGGTGTGATTAGCGGCAACGAGATCATTGACGTGGGCAGCTTCAATCCGCAGCCCGAGATTCCGAACTTCAGCGGACGCAAGGCCGACTACCAGATGCCGATGTTTGATTGTGTGCGGTTGGAGAAGACCGCCGGCTACAGCGTGACCGGCAACAGTTTGTTCAACTGGCCGGTCTTGCCGCCGATGGATACCGGCATCCGCGAGGACGCTGAGTGCCGCGAGAACATCATCGTCGGTAACAGCATCAACAAGTTCGACCGCGCCGATATCGCCAGCGCCGGCAAGGACAGCGTCGTGGCGCAGAATGTCTCGCGCAAAGATTGTCACACGGGCGATTGGGACAGGCTCCAGACGTTCCAGCGCGACATCACGGCCGAAATGATCCGACGAATGCTATGACCGGTGAAGCTGAATTGCTGCGCCCGCTGTGGTTGTTTTTGACGTTGGGAGCGGAGGCGTTGGAGGAGCGGCAGAAGGAGGAGTTTTGTGTTGGCGCTTCTACGAACAAGCGAGGGGCTGTTTAATGCCGCCGTGGCGGAGGAGAAGTTGTCCCCGAGCGGTCCGTCAATCGAACGCTGGAGTTGCCGGTGACCGGTGGTGTTCCTTGAGCCTTTCGTGTTTCGTTAGAGAGCGGTTGGCGAGATGCGTCCGATGATCTTGCCGGGTTCTTTTCCTCCGCGATGGTACGCGCCAGTCAGACGGTCGCGTTCGCGTGTTACGCGGAATTCCACCTCAACCGGAACAGGCGCGGTTTTGGGCGGCAACGGCGGCGGCTTGGTGCCGTCGGATGTCAGCGTGATCTTCAAGACACCAGAAGGCACGCCGTCCTCCATCTTGATGCCGGTGGCGTCCACGAGATGAATGGCGTTGTTCCACTTCGGAGCCACGGCGGAACCGTTGAGAATCTCGTTGTCTCTCATCTGCAGCGTGACCAGTAGTTCTTGGCCCTCCTCGAAAAATCCCGGCAACCTCAAATCCCACATACCGGAAGCCGGTACGCTCCATTCCGCGCCGGGAACCGGTTTGCCGTCCGCGCGAAGGTCATACACCCACAGCGGACCGTACCGGATGAACAGCCGACCGGCGGCGATGACGGGATTCACGTTGGCTTGATACTCCAGTTCCTTGACTTGCCGGGCATCTTCCACCGTCATCGGCAACCGAAGCCGGCCGCGAATAGCCATCCCGGTCGACGTGGGCTGGATCAAAAACATTTCCAAGCCAAGTTTGCCGGCACCGGAATCCCGATTTCGTTCCGGCGACCGGGGCATGTTCTGCGCGTACACCATTCCGTCGGCGGCGATGACGTGCCCCAAACCGTCCGGCACCCGGATAAAATCGAGCAACTCGCCCGTGTCAGCGTCGAGACACAACAGCCCGCCGGGCAACGGCGGCAACGGCGGCGAACCTCGTGGCAGCGACGGCTTCTTCAAGGGAGCCGGTCGGGAACCGATGGCCGTCTCGAACTCATCGGCGGGCGTGACCGCGGCCGCGTAATCACCGCCGACATACACACGCTTTCCGAGCACGACAGCCTGGCTGAATCCGCTGCGGGGTCGGGCCCACAACGGCGTAAATTGGCTGCCATCGTCGTTGAGTTTGCCGCACCAGATCAAACCGCTGCGTTCCAGCAACAGGTATCCTTCGTTGTACACGGGCGTGAGGTTCTTGCCGCTGCCCTTGACCGGATCCGTGTCCGGCAACTCCCAGATGATCTCACCGGTGCAGGGATCCACACAGAGGGTGTACCGGTACGTGGGGCTGACGTTCAGTGCGCGGCCGTTGTGAACAAACACGGAAGCCGAATGATCGCCGCAAGAATATCGCTTCCCCGAACCGGGTGGCACCTCCCAAACCGTGTGTCCCGTGGCGAAGTCCACCGCCACAATCGGCGGCGTGCGATCGTCGCGACTCACGGTGTTGAGGATCACGTGATTCCCGAACACGGCCGGTGTGGACGGATAACCCCACCCCATGTCGCCACGGCCCGAACCGAAATTCCGCCACGCATTCCGTTCCCATTTCACCTGTCCGGATGCCAAATCAATCGCGCATATGCCCGCGTTGGGTCGCGTCACAATCGCCACACCGTCCCGGACCAACACAGTGCTGCGCGTGCCGCCGAATCGCTTCCAACTCGTGCTGCCAAAGGGAATCTGTTGCTGGAGCTTGCCGGCCAGCGAAAACACAAATAACTGCCCGTTCAACCCACCGGCCACAAATACCGAATCATCCACGACCGTCGCCCCACCGTATCCTTCACCGACATTGGCCTTCCACAACAACGGCGGACCATCTTGCGGCCATTGTTTGAGCAAGCCGGTCGCGGGATAAACGCCGTTGTTCTGCGGACCGCGATACCCCCAAGACGTCTCCCCCGCCTGCGCCAGCCCGGCTGCGAACAGAGACACAACCGCGCCGAGGCAAAATCTGATCGCTCGCATGATACGCTTTCCAACACAACCGCACCGGCAAAGTTTCCCGTGCCGGTCGCTGGCTGCCGTCATCGCCAGAAATCAACGACCGCCATCATGCTCGAAACCCTGTAGCGACATCGGAAAGCGTGTTTGAGAATTGTTGTGGCGACGTTTCTGTGAAGCGCCGTGTGGCTGATGGCCGCGGCGATTCAGCGTTTGACACAAACGCCGCTACACCCAATCAGAATTTCAACACACGCTCTCAGGCGCGAGCTTGTGGTAGTTGCTTCGACCGTTCGTAGGGTGCCGGCCACGGTGCCGGTGCAATCGGACCGGTCGGTTCCGGCTCGCCAAATTCGAGCGCAAACAGACTGACCGTCTGATCGGCGGCTTCACCCCACGGACGTTCCAGCACCACGCGCAACGCCGTCGCCGTGACCGGCTCGGGCAACGTCCAGAGGACGCACCGGCGTTCGTTGTCGGTGATTCGCGACACGACCGCCCAACCGCCATCAGGCTGCAGGCGTTCCAACCGCACATCACGCGGCAATGGCGCCGGCATGGGTTTCTCGTTGCCGGCCAGCGGAAACGAACACGGCATCATCTTGGGGCGGTGAAGCTGGCTGTCGCCAATCAGACGCACACGGGAAATCGTTATCGGCTTCTGCCAGTGAACGGCGATCCAATCACCGGCCTTTCCATCCCAGCGATGGCTGACTCCGTCCTGTGGCCGGTCAAACCCGTCGCGCAACACTTCGGGGTTGCCAGTGCTGGCGGTGTAGCGCGCGACATCCGGTCGGCTGGCCGGTGCGATGGGTCGCACGCGTCCCGGCAACCATTGGTCCTGATCCATCAACCTACGCTGCAGACGGTCGAGATGATGGGTGAAGACCCCGCGATTGTCGCAGCCCTGTTGCAGCGCGATGGCGGCGGCGGCACCGGCCGCCTGGCCGAGTGTGGCGCAGGTTCCCATCACGCGTGTGGAGGACATTGCCATGTGCGTAGCGGAGATGTTGCGGCCGGCAAACCAGAGGTTGGCGACGGTGCGCGAATAAAGGCACCGGTACGGAATGCCATATGGCGACGGCGCTTTGTGGTGTGTGGTGTCCGTGCCGGCGTGCTCGATGCCGCCCGGCGGATGATCGTCCATCGTCCAGCCGCCGTGCGCGACCACGTCGGCGAACTTCCCCTGCCCCTCGATGTCTTCCTGCGTCAAGATGTGGTCGCCCTCATAGCGAACGTTCTCGCGCTTGCCGGGGAGAGAACCGATCCATTCCAACTCCCACGCTCGCCCGCGTCCATCGGGATGATTCTTGATGTACGCCCAAACGCCGTAGGCCAACGCCAACAACCGGTCGCGCAGCATGTCGGCATCCTCGATGGTGTCGTGCATCCCGCCGAGTTCCAGCCACCAGAAGTTGTGGCCGGTCGGTTTCATGTTTGCTTCCCGGTGCGGGAACGTGCTGGCATCCACCGCCAACGCCCATGTTGGCGGCACGAATGGACGATGCTGCGCCGGATCAATCTCGCGCAACTGAATCAGAATCGTGTTGCCCATCGTGCGCCGGTCGGCCACGTCCCGCCCCAAACGCTCGCCGCTGGCGCTCCTGGCTTCGCGTCCCCACCGGCACGGCGCGCCCGACAGCCGCAAGATGCTGTCGCCCGAACAATCAATGAACGCTTTCGCGCGAATCACCATCCAACGCTGCCGGGTCAGGTGCCAGGCGCGCACGTGGGCAATGCGCGGCGCCCCGTCCATGCCCACCTCGCACACCGCGCAACTCAACAACAGATCAAGACCGGGTTGGTTGCGGGCCACGCCGTACAAGATTG
>CAZEQV010000203.1:0-6868 GCA_964514435.1 uncultured Verrucomicrobiota bacterium | reverse complement strand
TTGCGCGTCGGCCAGCGATGGCGGCGCGTCCGTGGGGTGATTGTGGACCAGCGTGGCGCCTTCAAGCTTGGCCGATTGTTGCGGGGTCAACGGCAGATCGTTGTTGGCGTCGGCGAACTTCCCGAACAGTTGTTTGCCGTCGGGCGCGTAGGCGATCATCTCCTCGCGTTTCTTGTTGGCGATGACGTTTTCGTAGCCGGCCAGTTGGCGTTCGATCTGTTCAGCGGGCGTGTAGAACTCCGCGCCATTGAGCCAGTCCCAGACGGTGACGCAGCGTTCTTGCATGGCTTCGAGCAAGGCGGATTGCGTTTTGGGTGAGGCGCGGTTGATTTCGTCGGCCAGCAGGATACTGGTGAAAATGGGACCGGGCTGAAACACCAGCAGCCGCGAGCCGGCTCGCTCTTGCAGGATCGGGCTGCCGGTAATGTCGGATGGCATCAGGTCGGGCGTGAACTGGATGCGTCGGAATGGCAGGTCGAGTAGTTGGGCGAGTCCGCGCACCAGTTCGGTTTTGCCAAGTCCCGGCAAGCCTTCGAACAGCATGTGACCACGGCAGACGAGCGAGACGACAGCAGCGGTCGTCACATCATGCCGGCCAAATATGATCTGGTCCAACGACTGGACCAGCTTGGCGAGCCTCTGCTGGGCGGGCGCGACTTGTTCGGGGAAGAGCAGGGCGGGTGTGTTCATGGTGATGTTGTGGGTTGGTTTTGAAAATAGGCGCCGACGGCGTTCCGATACCGGGGCGGAATCTCACCGGCACGTCCAGCGGTTTGCTGGTTTCCGACCACCGCGATGCCGGGCGCGGTGGGTTGGTTCCAGTTGGATGGTTGTGCGGCGGGGGCGGTGGGGATTTGCGTGCGTTGCAGCAACTCGCCCGGGTCTGCTTCTTGGGAGGATGGAAGTAGCGCTTGTTTCATGGCTTCCGATAGGTCCTCGGATTCCTCGCCAAACAGTCGGTTGTTTGTGCCGGGTCCGCGTGTGACGCCGCCTTGGCCGGAACCCTCGCCGGTCCCGTAAAACGCGGTGGCCAACTGCGCCTCCAGCGTTTGCGACAAACTGCCGATGCCTTCCTCACCGAACTCGCCCGCGTTACCGGCCTTTTTGCAGGCCTCACCGGTCCGGCTGAGACTCATGGACAGTTGAGCGAGTTCTTCCGGGGACAGTTGCTTCAAAGCTTCACCGAGCTTGGAGAGGTCCCCGGTTTGGGCAACTTCCATCAACTGGGAAAACTCCTTGGCGAGTTCTTCCGACAAGCCCTGCTGCGCGGCTCCGGGCGGGAGGGATTTAAACAGATTGGCCAGCGCTTCGGCAATCTCCAACGTCGAAGCAGGCATGGATTCTCCGGCAGGGCCAACCGTGCCGCTGCCGGCCAGCCTGGCGAGCTCGGAGGCGGCGGCATCGAGGGCTGACTGTGATTCCGCGAGTGATTGACCGATCTGTTCGGAAAGTTTGTCGCTGGCCTGCCAGAATTCCTCCGTGGACATGTTTTCGGCAGCTTGCTGCAATTCGTTCAGCGAAGATTTGAGTTGTTCCAGTTTCTCGGGCGCCAGCACCGCGAGTTCTTCCAGCGATTCCAGTCGTTCCTCGATCTTGCGGGTGTCAATCGCGGCGATGGCGGGAACGGCGGGCCGAGGAAGCACCGGTATGTTGCAGAGAAATATCGTGGCTAATACTGTCGGCACGACTCGGTACAGTGTTGTCCGCCAACGCAGCCGGGGCGTGGCAACGGTGCCCGAGCCGGTCGGGTTCCACAAACCGACCAGCGCATCGCCTTTTCCACCGAGCCAGGAATCCAAGAGGGCGCAAGCATCGGCGTAAACGTACCGGGAGCGCCAAGTGCGAAACGCGACGTAGGCCAACAACACGAGTGCGCCCACCATCAAACTTATGCCGACCGGGAAGGGTTTCCGCAGGACCAGATGATAGCCGAGGGTTGGAACGAGCAGAATCACCGGCACGAAAGGACTCGCGGCGAGGAGGTGTTCGAGAAAGGCGAACGTGTTGAGACGGCGACGAACCCGGGCGACATGGTGATCGAGGATACGGTTCATGCGGTACGTTGGTTAGAGCCTCGCGGTGATGTTGATGTTCAACAATCTTTCGCGGGCAGAATAGAAGCGCGCGTTTGCCATTTCAAGCATTGCCCGCTTGTGGGCGTGGGGATGGTGCGCTAGAATCGCCTCGAGCATTTCATGAACGGCAAAGGGAAAGTTTATTTGGTGGGCGCGGGGCCCGGCGATCCGGGGCTGATCACCGTGCGCGGGTTGGAATGCATTCAAACCGCGGACGTGATTGTTTATGATTATCTGGCCAATCCCGTTTTCCTCCGTCAGGCGCGGGCGGATGCAGAGTTGGTCTGTGTGGGCAAGAGCGCCGGTAATCACACCATGACGCAGGACGAGATCAACGCGTTGTTGGTCAAGTTCGGCAAGAAGGGCAGAGTGGTGGCGCGGTTGAAGGGCGGCGACCCGTTTGTGTTTGGTCGCGGCGGCGAAGAAGCGGAACAACTCCGGCAAGCCGGGATCCCCTTTGAGATCGTGCCCGGCATCAGTTCCTCGATTGCCGCACCGGCGTATGCGGGCATACCGGTCACACATCGCTCGGTGGCCACGGCGTTCATGGTCATTACCGGACACGAAGACCCCACCAAACCGGAAACACAGGTCAATTGGAAGAACGTTGCGGAGTTTTTCGGCACCCGCGTGATCCTGATGGGCGTCGAACGAATCGGGAAAATCGCCGACGAATTGATTTCGCACGGGCTGTCATCGGAGACGCCGGTGGCGATGGTGCATCGGGGGACAACCGGCCAACAGAAGACCGTGTCCGGTACGCTGGCCACGATCGCCGAAGTCGCGCGCCAAGCCGAACTGAAGCCACCGGCGGTCACGATCATCGGTGAAGTGGCGCGGCTGCGCGACACGCTGGAGTGGTTTGAGCAGCGTCCGCTGTTGGGGAAACGGGTTGTCGTGACCCGCAGCCGCGAACAAGCCAGTGATCTGGTCCGGCAGTTGACCGAACTGGGTGCGGACGTGTTGGAGATTCCCACCATCAAGATCGTCGAGCCGAAAAGCTTGGAACCGTTGCGGGAAGCTGTCGAAACGATGGGCGTGTATGACTGGCTGGTGTTCACCAGCCCGAACGGTGTGGATGCGTTCTTCCGCGTGTTTCTGGAGAAACATCAGGACATTCGTGAGTTGGGTCCGGTGCGCATCGCGGTTGTTGGCGCGGGCACGGCGAAACGCGTGGCCGAGTATCATTTGCAGGTGGATTTGGTCCCGAAGGAGTTCACCAACGAAGGATTGCTGGCGGAGTTCAAGAAATCGGTGGACTGCGCCAGCGCGAAGTTTTTGCTGCCGCGCGCGACCATTGCCGACAAGTCCCTGGCTCGGCAGTTGGAGGATTTGGGCGGGATCGTGGATGACCTCGACGCTTATGCAACCGTACCGGAAACCGACGACCGCACCGGACACCGTGCGCTGTTGTTGAAAGAGGGCGCTGATTTTCTGACATTCACAAGTTCTTCAACGGTGACGAACTTTTGCGCGTTAGTGGACGCGCCCGGACTGCTCAAACGGTTTCCCGGTATCAAAGTGGTGAGCATTGGGCCGCAAACGACGAAGGCAGCCAAGGAACTCAACGTGCCGGTCGCGATGGAAGCCGGTACGCACACCATCGCCGGGATGGTGAATGAGATTTGTAATGCTGTGAAACGGGAATCATGACCAAAGAAGATTATTACGAACAGGGAATGGCGGATTTTGCGATGGCGGAGTTCGAAAAGGCCATCGAATCTTACCGGCGAGCCGTGGAGATGGACGCCGGCTACTTCGACGCGTGGCACGCGCTGGGGATGGCGTGTTTGCGGGCCGGCAAGGTTGCCGAGGCGATCGAAGCCGGCAAGCGCGCCGTGGAACTGAACCCGAACGACCTGTTGGCGCACACGTCGCTGTCCATGTACCACATGAAGGCCGGTGACAAAGCGGCTGCGGAAAAGGAAAAAGGTTACGCGACGATTTTGGGATGGGGCGGCAAGGTGGATCATTTGGTCAAAGAAAACGGACCGTAGCAACAGACAGGCAAGCTGTGGCCGATGTATTCCACGGGCTGGCGTTCGTTCAGTCATGCGAGCCGTCGCCGCCGGGAGCCGGTATGCTCACTGGAACATATAGGGAGGAAGGAAATACATCTTGCCGGCTTCCATCCGGAGCGGATTTGGCACCAGCTCCAACTGCAGACGATGGCGCGATGTGATCCGGCCCTGCTCCGTCTCACCAAAAATCCTCAATAGATTTTGAAGCGAGAACGGCATAGTGTAACGAATCACCCTGGCGTCTTCAATTCTGGCAAGCGCCTTGGCGCGCTCAATCGCGTCCTCGAAGTAACCGAGTTCATCCACGAGACCGTTGGCCAGCGCTTGCTTGCCGGAAAAGATGCGGCCATCGGCCAGGCCGGTGCGAAGTTTCTCCACATCAATTTCGCGCTCGGCGGCGACGATGCCGACAAACTTCTCGTACACCTCCATGATCATCTCGTTGATGAGCTGTTTCTCCTCGTCGGTCGCCTCGCGTGTGGGATTGAGCAGGTCTTTGTAACGGCCTGACTTGAACGTGTAGGATTTCACGCCCACCTTGCCCATCAAGCTGCCTTCGTAACCGCCGAAGGTGAAACTTTGCATGATCACGCCAATGCTGCCGGTGATGCTGAGGTCGTGGGCGATGACATGGCTGGAGCCCATGGCCGCGTAATATGCGCCGGATGCGCCCATCGTTTCGATGATGGCGATGACCGGTTTCTCGTCGCGGGCTTTGGCGACGGCCTGATAGATGGCATCCGAAGCCACGACCTCGCCGCCGGGAGAATTGATGCGCAGAATGATCGCTCTGACCTTTTTGTCGTCCAACGCCTGCAGCAGTTGGTCGCGGATTTCACCGACCATGCCGTCTTCGGACACCGAGCCTTCCGTCGAGGAGGATATGACACCGGCCAGCGAGATCACCACGATCTTGTCTTTGGCGTGGGGGTTGCCGTCCACAAACTGTTCTTCGAGAGGGATTCCGTGAGCGGCGGATTTGCCGCCCAAAGAGGCCAGAAGCCCCATGTTGATCATGAGGCTGATCACCAACAGAAAACAAACGACGACGGCGAACACGATCCAGCCGGTGCGCCGCGGTTGGCCAGCGGCGACGGGAGCCGGCACGTAAGGCGGCGGTGGCGGAGGGGGAACGTTCAGGAGCGGAGGATTGTCATTCATGCCGTCAAAAATGCCCCACGTCCCCGGTGCCCGCAAGCGGAATCTCGACACATCGGGAGAGTTTTCGATTGCATCTCGATCATACACGGGAATAATGGCGGCGTTTTACCCCGTTGCGACGAAAGGAAATCGAAACCATGGATCTATGGTCTCGGAGCAACGATGTTTTGGGCACCGCAGACCGGGGTAACCCCACTGAATCAGGTCTCTGCACGCTCTGCCGCGCCGACTGTAAAGGCAAATGCGAAACATGGATGGGTAGTTTGATTGGGAGAAAGCTGTTGTACCCGCGCGATTTTGGCTTGGTGACCGCTGGCGCCGGCAACACAACTCAATTAGGCGTGAACTATAGCGCCCTGCGCATTCAAGGATATCTCTACGGCGCTCAGGGCGTACCCCAAGGGTTGAGCACGTCGGCGGATGACTGCGTTTTTCCCAATGTCAGCATCGCCACGGAGTTTGGGACCAAGGTCAAAACGAAGTCGCGTGTGCCGTGGATGACCGGTGCTCTCGGTTCGACCTTCATCGCGGCGAAGTACTGGGAATCGTTTGCCGTCGGCGCCGCGCTAGTCGGGTTCCCGATTGTCATCGGCGAGAATGTTGTCGGCGTGGATCGCCAGTCGGACATCAAGAATGGGCGCATCGAGAAAGCGCCCGAACTCGACCGGCGCATTGACACGTTTCTGCGTTACCACGACGGTCACGGCGCGATTATCGTGCAACTCAACGTCGAGGACACCCGCAACGGCGTTGCCGAATACGTCATCAACAAGTATGGCGACAAGGTCATCATCGAACTGAAGTGGGGTCAAGGCGCCAAGAACATCGGCGGGGAGATTCAGGTCTCCTCCCACGAGTACGCGCTCTTTCTGAAGGAACGCGGTTACGTGGTGGACCCTGATCCGTCGCAACCCGGCGTGAAGGAGGCCTTTGACCATCATGCCATCCGTGCGTTTGCCCGGCACAGCCGGCTCGGTTACACCGAGCAACAAAGCGTGGACGCCGTTCGGGAGAACTTCATGAACATGGTCGCCTACCTCCGCAAGCTCGGTTACCCGCGCATCACGCTCAAAACCGGCTCGTATGGCATGGAAGCGCTCGCCATGGCCATCAAGTTCGCGACTGACGCGAAACTGGACCTGTTGACCATTGACGGCTCGGGCGGCGGCACCGGCATGAGTCCGTGGAACATGATGGAAACCTGGGGTGTGCCCTCCGTTCTGCTCCATGCCAAAGCCCATGAATACGCCCAACTTCTCGCTGACAAAGGTCAGCGCGTCGTGGACATGGCGTTTGCCGGTGGCTTGGCCCGCGAAGACCACATTTTCAAGGCTCTGGCCCTCGGGGCACCGTTTGTGAAACTTATCTGCATGGGCCGCGCCCTGATGATTCCGGGATTCCTCGGCTCCAACATCGAAGGCGTACTGCGCGGCGAAGAGCGCGAGCTGGTGCTCAATGGCCAACTCGTGCGCACCGACAAAGTTCACGGCAACTGGGACACCTTGCCGGCTTCGGTGCGCGAAATCGGCCAAAGTCCGGATGAAATCTTTGCTGGCTACTACGATGTGCAAGCCAAGGTGGGCAAAGTCGCGATGAAAAACATCCCGTTTG
>CAZEQV010000202.1:0-6926 GCA_964514435.1 uncultured Verrucomicrobiota bacterium | reverse complement strand
AACAAGTCACCGTGCTCGTGGAGTTGAAAGCCCGGTTCGATGAAGCCCGCAACATCGAATGGGCCCAGGCGCTCGAGCGCGCCGGTGCCGATGTGATTTACGGACTCAAGTATCTCAAAGTCCACGCCAAGGTTTGCCTCATCGTCCGCCGCGAAGCCGCCGGACTGCGCCGGTACGCTCACTTCGCCACCGGCAACTACAACGAAGTCACCGCCGCGCTCTACAGCGACATCGGACTGTTCACCTGCCACGAAGATTTTGTGAACGACGCCACGGCGTTTTTCAACGCCATCACCGGTTACTCGCAGCCGGTGCGCTACCGCAAACTCGAAGCCGCGCCGCACGGAATCCTGCCGCGCCTGCTGGAACTGATCGAGACCGAGACGGAAGCGGCCAAACAAGGTCACCCCGCCCGCATCATCGCCAAGTGCAACGCCCTCGTTCACCAAGCCATCATTGACGCCCTCTATCGCGCCTCCCAAGCCGGCGTGAAAATCTTCCTGAACATTCGCGGCATCTGCTGCCTACGTCCCGTCGTCCCCGGACTCAGCGAGAACATCACCGTCACCAGCCTCGTGGACCGGTATCTGGAGCACAGCCGGATATTTTACTTTCATCACCACGGCGATCCGCTGGTGTTCATCTCCAGCGCCGATTGGATGCCGCGCAACTTGGACCGCCGTGTGGAACTGCTGATTCCGGTCGAAGACCAAGCTTGCAAAGAACGCCTGATCTCGATTTTGGACACCTTCACGGGTGACAACGTCAAATCCCGCCGCCTGCTGCCCGATGGCCGGTACGAACGCGTGACACCGGGCAAACGGGAACCGAAAGTCCGCGCCCAAGTGACATTCCAAGAACGCGCCATCGAAGCATCCAAACAGGCCGAGAAATCCCTGTACACTGTATTCGAACCGCAACGACCGGCCCGATCCACTTGACCGGCTCACCCCACAAAATGAACGTGACGGGGCGACTGTTACATCACCCCGTCACATCTGATTCCCCTTGTGTCTGGTTTGAGGACCCAACCCACGGGAATCAAGGCTGGGACACGGCCGGCACCGCTTGCGGCAGCAGCACATCAATCTTGGCCGCCTGGCGCAACTCCGCTATCTGTGCCTCCGCAACGGTTTCGGACTTCTGCTGAACGAGAAATTGCCGGAGCTGTTCGCGGGCTTCCTCCAATGGAATCTCACCGGCCGGTTTGTTCCCGGTCACTTTGAGAATGTGATGGCCGTATTGCGTGGTCACCACTTCGCTAATCTCACCGGCCTTTAAGGAAAAGGCCGCCTTCTCAAACTCCGGCACCATCATCCCGCGCCCAAAAAAGCCCAAGTCGCCGCCCTGCGCCGCGCTGCCGGGATCTTCCGAGACCTCCTTGGCCACCACGGCAAAATCCTCGCCTTTGACCAGGCGCTCGCGCGTCGCGTCAATCTTCGCCTTCTTCTCCTTCTTCACGTCGTCCGTGGAACCGGCCGGCACCAGAATCAGCACGTGGCTGGCCCGCACCTGTTCGGGTTGCTTGAACTGGTCGCGATGGTCGTCGTAATACTTCTTCAAATCTTCGTCGGTTACGGCCGCTTTGGCTTCCACTACGTTCTTCAAAAACTGGTTGATCAACACCATCTCGCTGAGGTTCTTGATCAAGTCCGCCTCGGTCAGATTTGCTTGCGCGAGAGCCTTCTTCAGACCCTCGTCGCCGCCATTCTGGGCTTTGATCCGCTCCATGCGATCTTTGACCTGCTCCTCCACGCCCTTGACGTCCTGTTTCCTGGCCGCATCGAGCAACACGGTCTTGGTGATCAACTCGTCCAACACGCCTCGATCCATCTGCGCCGCTTGCTCGGGTGTCAACGTCCGCCCCGCCTGCTCAAACTGGCTGCGCATCGGCTTCGTCGCTGTGTCCAGTTCTTGGCGGGTGATATCCGCGCCGTTCACGCGAGCCACCACGGCTTTGGGATCACTCGAGGGCGCCCCTCCGGCCGTTGTCGTCTTGTTGGAGTCGGCTGCCCCGCACGACTGCACACCGGCAGCGAGAACGAGGGCAAAAAACACACGCATGAAGTTGATCATCGGATATTCCTTGAAAGATGGGTTGAGGTAACGGCCAAACGCTAACACGCGCCACCCGGTACCGTCAACCGCCCGTTCCCACTCAAACCTTCGGAGCACCGGACCGGTCTTGTTCAGGCAAAATCCCTTGTGCGACTTCCATTCCCATTTGTTGCGCGTGACGAACAGCCATCCGGCAGGCTTGCAGGTGCGCCTCAAAGTTTGGAACCGCCACCGTCAGATCGGGGTGCTTCTGCGCCAACAGCTCCAGATGCATCAGCGATCTCGGATCTGATGCGTTGGTCTGCACTGCCTTGATATAAAACAGCGCCGCATCCGTAAGTTGCCCCAGTCCTTCACAGGCAATTCCCATGTTTTTGTAGGCGTTGTGCCGCAGTGGATCCAAGTCAATGGCCCGTTCCAGATACGGCACGGCTTCTTCATGTCGCCCGCAATGATTCAGACAATATCCCAGGTTGTTGTGGATGAAATACCACGTCTTGGAATTGACCGGCTCCAAAACCATCGCCTCTGAATAGTACCGGATCGCTTGCTCAAAATCTGACTTCTGTTCCATCAACTGCCCCATCGCCAGATAGCAGCCGGCCTTCGTTTCCAAATCCTTCGCCATCGCCACCAACCGCTTCACGCACTCCAGAGCCTGCGCTTGACGCTTCGTGAGGCTGTAGAGCTGGGCCAACTCCCAAAGGACATCCTCCTCCGACCGTTGTTTCGTCTGCAACTGATCGAGAAGAACCTTCTCGGCTTCGGCGGCTGAAATCGGCTGGCCAACAGCAAGTCGAGGAATCACAAATCGAAACAGCCATTTCACATTCATGGAAGCCCTTCTTTTCGTCCACCCCTGTCACCATACACAACCACTTACGTCCCCGCATACGACATGCCAAGCATCGTCACCGCTTGACGCGCTTGTTTGTGGGGAATATCGCTGGTTGGCAATTGGAGATTGACCACCCCGCGAAAATTGTCTTTCCGCCTTGGAAAAAAACTTTTCAGGGCCACAGGCTGGATGCGTTAATCTTGAACCAACCGCACTTCCACGGGGACGCGTTCGAAGTCGTTGGCTCCAAGCAAACCCACCGGCTGGAGTTTCCCCATGGCACAAACATACCGGTCCGGCAAAATCTCCAACCGGGTGTTGTAGAAGGTGGCAATGTCGTTGTAGTAGCCACGCGCCAGGGCGATCCGATGTTCCGTGTCCACCAACTCATCCTGCAACTTCAAGAATGTGTCGTTCGCTTTCAGGTCCGGATAGCTCTCCGACAATGCGATCAACGAACGCGCGAAGCCTGCCGGCTCCGGTCCCGGCTCGCCCGGCGCGGTGGCATCCATCTGGGTCCGCATCCGCGCCACGGTTTCTTGCGTTTGCTGTTCGTGTCCGCGCATCGCTTCCACCACGCGCACCAAGTTGGGAATCAAGTCGTAACGGCGTTTCAACTCCACGTCCACGTTCGACCAAGCCTGCCGGACACGTTGCCGGAGGTTGACCATGCTGTTGTACACCATCCACAACCAACCCAGCATCCAAGCCACAAGGTAGCCGGCCCCCGCCAGCACACACGTGGCCGGCGCAGCCTTGGCGATGAACAGACCGGCCAGGGTGGACACCAAGCCAAGAACAGCCAGCACCCAGTACGTGATCCGGTAACCAAGACGAACCCGTTCCTCCGACCGCACCGATATGAGAAACAGCGGCGCTTGGTCGCTCCGGGCAATTTCGGGGGCCACAATGTCATCGCGTTCCCGCGACTGCCCCATCACGTAAATCGGCGCGTGAAGCGGAATGGCGTGTTCGCTGAACCTACGCCGATGATCGGAATGAGCCACGGCCGTCGCCGGTCCCTTTCCGTAATACATCGGGTCCAACGGCGTGCAGGTGTTTTGCAGCACGAGGGCGGGTTCAATCTTCGCGCCCTCCGGCACAATGCGAATCACCCCGCAGTCGTCTTGCAAATAAAATACGGACGACTCTCCCCCGCTTGCCACGGTTTTCCAGCCGCTGTCGCGTCTGGTTCGTGTGCGCGTGTGCCCTTTGCTGTCCCGGTACGTCTCGGTGACTGTGCGCGACCAATGTTCCTCCACGCTCCACGTGTGATGCACGCACGGTTTCCCCGACAGAAAACCATGAACCGGTGATTCCGATTCCGCGGACCCTTTGAGTTCGACCAATCCGATAAACACGCCGGTGGTCTTGGAGGTGGGGATATTGTCCACCAGCCGCTTTTTTGATCCTGCCCGCAGGGCAAACACCAAGCAAACCAAAGCCACCACCATCCCCAGCATGGGGATGCCGCTGCTCACCCAAAACTCTTCCGTATTCATCGTCAGAAACTCGCCCGACGCTTCGGAAACTGTTATACAATCGGACATGGAGGAAGGCTCGCAGAAATTTCATCACAGTGTCTATGTCGTGATGCTCGAAGAAGCAGCCGGAAAGCTGCCTTCGGTGCGCGCGGCCAATCCCAAACGCGATCCCAAGAAGCCTTGCGTCTATGTCGGCATGACCGGGCTGCGCGTTGAGGAACGCTTTCTCAACCACAAGGCCGGCTACAAGTCCTCTTGGATCGTGGAGAAATACGGCATCCGGCTCATGCCGGAATTGTTCGAGTACTTGAACCCGATGCCGTTCGAAGCCGCGGCGCAAATGGAGAAAGACCTCGCCGAAGACTTGCGCGCCCAAGGCTACACCGTGACCGGCGGGACATGACATGAAGGGCGGCGAATCCATCGCCCATGCCGGGCTGAAACAGCTTGCGCTGCAATGGGCGCGCGCGAACGGATACACGGCTTGCGCTGCAGAAGTGGCGCTGCCCCGCTCAGGGTACCGGGCGGACGCGGTGGCATACCGGCGCGAGAAGTTTGGCGAACTGGGGTTCACCGCCGCATTCGAGTGCAAACAGTCCCGGTCAGATTTCCTCAAGGACTCGCGCGTCGAGGAAGACACGTTGTCACGCCTGAAGTCCTTGCAGGCGCGCCGGGAAAAACTCGAAGAACTGTTGCGGGTGCATTGTCCGACCTTGCGGACGGGGGAAACGCTGTTCCCGGAGTTCGACCGGTTCGACTTTACCGGCTTGGAACACGAGAACTATCGGACGGTGATCAAAGAAATCTCGCGGTTGCAGAACCGGCTGCTCGGCAAAACGAAGTTCGACAAGCTGACCCGGTACGCTTGCGTCAACCTTCTCTATTTGGTGGTGGAACCGGACGTGTTGGAGCCGTTCGAGACGCCGCTGCAGTGGGGATTGCTTGTGCATCGAGGCGACGGTTTGGAACTGGAGCGCAGGCCGGCATGGTTGGAGTCCCCCGCGGCGTGCCGGCTGGAATTGTTGCACCGCATCGCGCGCGCGAAGCCAATGCGCTCACGGCCCGGCTAGCGCGCCGTTGTGACATTCCGCGCAGTTCATTTCTTTCCACATGTCGGCGATGTCCGTGGGATGACGGAACTCCAGGCCGGCAGGAGTGATCTGACGGGCTTCTTCGGCGCTGCCTTGTCCGATGATGATGTGGCAGGCGTTGCAGTCGTGGGTGATGACTTTGCCGTCCGGGCTGGCGTGGTTGCCGTCATGGCAACGGTAGCACCCTGGAAAGATTGTGTGACCGATGTTGTTGGGATAGGCGCGCCAGTTGACTCTCATGTAGGGAAAGAAGTTTTGTTTGTAGATGCGTTGGACGGCGACCACGGTGGCGTCGCCATATTGTTCGCGGAGTTTGTCGGCGATACCGGCTGCGGCTTCTTCGGAAGTCTTGTAGTCAGCAATGAGCGCTTCCACGGCCGCCTTTTTCACGCCAGGCAGTTTGGGGTCAATATGACCAGCCGCCATGGCGATGTTCACCGCCGAGGCGGGCGCCTGGTAGATGTGGGACGGACGGTTGTGGCAGTCCATGCAGTCCATGGTGCGCGGCACAGCCGAAGCGATTTGTTCAGGTTTGAGCGGATTGTCTTTGGATTGATAAACCACGACGGTGCCGTCGGCGTGTGTGACGCGAACCCAAGGGATGGTCTGGCGCGATTCGTCGGTGGCGATGTATTCGGTCGTGTGGTTCTTGCTGACGTGCCAGTGGATGCCGTGAGCGCCGCCGCGCGATTCGTCCGCGCCGCCAATGTTCATCAGCAAGTTGATGTTCCAAACGGTATTGCTCTCGTCGGCCAGAAAATGTTTGTTGGCACGAACGCTCTGGCCGAAAAACTTTTCCGGCCAGTGGCATTTCTCGCAGGTGTCTTGTGCCGGGCGCAGGTTGTGGACAGGAGTGGGTATCGGTCGTGAGTATTTCTTGGCGAGAACGGAATAGACTTGATAGCTGCCGGATAGTTTTGATTTGACGAACCAGGTCGCGCCCTCGCCGATGTGACATTCCACGCAAGCGACACGGGCGTGCGGCGAGTTTTGATAGGCGGTGAACTCAGGTTCCATCACGGTATGGCAGGTCTGACCGCAGAACTGAACCGATTCGGTAAAGTGATAGGTCTGGTAGGAACCGAATGCCGTCATCAGCAAGAAGATGATGGTAATCGTGGTGGTGATGGCGAAGTTGCGGCGGTGTTGTGGATTGTTGAAGTCAATTTGAAGATGCTTGGGAACCTCGCCGGGAGCGAGGCGGTGCCGGCGACGCCGCTCCCCAAACATCCCCAACACGATCAGACTCAACCCCGCCACCAGGAACGCCGGCGCCACGAGGTAGGTGAGGATTCCCATGTAGGGATTGCGCGATTCTCGGATGAGATCCATTCCAATCAGGCAGATAACCGCAAAGAAACTGGAAGCCGATAGAATCATGCCAATCAAACTGATCCAGTTCTGGGTCAGTGACGGCATCTTCTGGTTTTGGCTCTGGTGGTTGGAATCGGGCAT
>CAZEQV010000201.1:5163-6931 GCA_964514435.1 uncultured Verrucomicrobiota bacterium | reverse complement strand
TCACGTTCAGCCCCGCGAGCAGGAGGAAGATGAAGTGGAACTTCATGTGGGCAACCTGAGCGACATTGACGGTTTCCGGCTACCGTGATTCACGCATATATTTTCGCTTTTTGCGGCAGCCACAAACCGGCTATCCTGAGCGGCATGGCAAGCCACGTCCACCAACCGTTGCGGATTGGCCTGCTGGGGATCAGCCTCGGCGGGTTGGACGCCAAAATCTTTCGCGGCATCAACCGCTATGCCCGGCCCAACCGGCGCTGGCGGATGATCACCGCCGAGGAATACAACGAAACCTTCGCCGCCCTGCTCGCGCTCCAACCGGCGGGGATCATCGGCCATATTCATTTCCCAGCCACGGCGCACCGGTTGAAACAGCTTCGCATCCCGGCTGTCAACCTGTCCGGCCTGTATCCTGATGCCGGTTTGCCGTTGGTCCGGCCCGACGACCGCGCGGTCGGCGCACTCGGCGCGACGCACCTGCTCGAACGCGGCTTCCGTCACTTGGCGTATTTTGCCGGCAACGATTACTATCAGTTGGAGCGCGAAGCCGGATTCATAGCGGCGGCGAAAAAGGCCGGTATCGTGGCCACGACGTTTCGCGGTCAGGCCGGCCAGTTTGAAGGGACCGGCAGCGCATCGCGCGACGAACAACAGCGTATCGAGTGGCTGCGCGCGTTGCCGAAACCGGTCGGCGTGTTGGCGGCGCACGACCGGCTGGCGTTGCAGTTGGTGGACATTTGCCACAGTCTCGATTTGGACGTGCCGGGTGAGGTAGCCATCGTGGGAGTGGACGACGAGGAGATCGTCTGCGAATCATCGTGGCCGACCATTTCGAGCGTGCGGTTGCCGGGGGAACGGCTCGGGCATGAAGCCGCCCGGATTCTCGAAGCGATGATGCGCGGTCGCGCCGCGCCCAAACGGCCGGTGCTGTTGCCACCGGTGAGCGTGACGGTCCGGCAATCGTCCGACGCTGTGGCGGTGAGCGATCCGGTCGTGGCACGGGCGATGCAATTCATCCGCGACCATGCCGGCGAGGGCATCAACGTCGCCGACCTGGCCGGCACGGTGCCGGTGAACCGTCGGACGTTTGAGCGGCAGTTTCGCGCAGTGGTGGGCCGGACGCCATTGCAGGAGATCATTCGGGTGCGGCTGGAAAAGGCCAAACAATTGTTGGCCACGACCGACCTGCCGATGCCGGCCGTGGCCGAGGCGGCGGGGTTCCGCAATGGCGGCCATCTGTGGGAAGTGTTCCAGCGCCAGTTGCGCCTGAGTCCACGCGCCTATCGCGCCCGATTGCGCGGTTAGCGTGGCCCGGCGAGCGGGAACGTCACTTGCTAAGAACCGTCTGCCGGCGCCGTCCTGTGATCGTGGCTGGAAATTCCGATTTGGTGGCGTTTGTGTCGTAGCCAAATCGCTGTGCGACCATCATCCACGCGGCGCTTCACTGAAGCGCCACGACTATACTATTCTCCAACACACTCTGAGAGCCTGATGGGGAACTGCCTTGCGCAATCATTGGGGCGCGGAAGGGGACAATCGAACGACAGCGCGCCGGTAGCGGGTAAGCGGGGGCTGGCCACGGTCGGTGACCTCAAGCACCACATGGACTTCCCCGGCGGACTTGTCTGGGGGAAGTTGCAGGGACAAGGTTTCTCCATGATTTGTTGAAAGCGTCACCGTGTCGGTCAAAGCGCCCGGGACTGGATCGAGGAGCCACCGGCAATCCACCCCAGTGCCGTCGGGATCGGTGGAGCCTTTGGCTGTAAGC
>CAZEQV010000201.1:0-5153 GCA_964514435.1 uncultured Verrucomicrobiota bacterium | reverse complement strand
CAATCTGACCGGGCCGTGCGGTGATCGTGACGGGGCGGTTGGAGGCATCGCCATTCAGAACCGCCAGCGGCGGGTGATTGGCCGCCTTGTATTCAGCCGCAACACACCAGTCCATGCGGGCAGCGAACTCATTCTGGAAGGCAGGACGCCATCGTGAGACGCTGAATCGGGAGTCGGTCCCGCCGTTCAAGGGTTCCTTGGCATCGCGATAGAAGGAGGCGGACTTCCGAGCGTAGCGTCCGCCCCAGCCGCCGTATTCGGGATTCGCGCCGTCACCGAGGCCGAACGGAAGGAAGAAGAACCAAGATGGACTATCGCCCTCTTTCAGGGACCCATGAGGATTCGGGGCTGTCCATGTCTTCGGGGGGTAGAGTGCGCCCAGCGGTCCGTGATTGTTTCGCACGTGTTCATCAATCCAGGCGCGGGACGTGAGAGATTCATCTCCCGTGAGATACATGCCCCGATAGGCGCTCAGGCGCTTGTCTTCACCGTCGGCCGCTTGAGAGAGAATGTAGAAGAGGCTGGGAAACTCCGCCATAATCCATGCGGCTAATTTATCTTGGTCACCGATATCAAAGATACGCAGGCGGGAGAGGAATGCCTTGCACGCTTCCGAAGAACGATCCTTCCTGACGCGCCAGAGAGCCTGAGCCAGATCGGTCTGGCCGCCCCAGATGCTGATGTTGAGAGGACGTGGATCGGGCTTGTCGGCACAGTCAATGATCCAACGTGACCCGTCGGTATCGCACCCTTCCCCGATAGCCACACGACCGCGGCTGAGGTTGCCGGACTTGACAATCGCGAGCAACTGTCTCGCCTCGGGGAAATGGGAAGCGTGGACTTTCAAGCACGGCAACACCTTGCCATAGGCTTCGATCTGCTGGCGCATGAGGTCGGGGCGGGTGGTCTTCACTTTGAGTTCACCCGGAGTTCCCGTTGCACTCGCGACAAGGCCCTCGATGTCAAACTCATTGGCGTGAACGAGCAGGCGGACGAGGGATTGCTGGTCGTCGGGGTCACCCCCGATGTCTGTGAGGACAAACAGTCGTGGACGGAAAGCACCTCCCGCAAGCGCAGTCGGAACCGGAATGCTTTCGTCTGGCGTTGGGGCTGCGTTCCCGGTGCCGCCACACCCGCCGAGCAGCGCTATCATGACTGGCACCCCGAGAATGTAAAAGCTCGAACCCATGAGAATCCTTCAGTTGTTTCGTAACGCCGTGCCATTGTGAGTCCCCTGGCAACCCTTCGTCAAAGCCCGCCGAGTGCGGTCCAGTTGTAGCCACAAGCGGTGAGTCTGCGATTGGCATCGTACATCCGGTGGCTGTAACGCGTAATCGCCACGTCGGTGTCATGGGCATTCGCGTCAGCCCAGAACGATACCGTCCCATCCTCTTGGTAGATCAGCAATTGCTCGCCCGGCAGCTCGAGAAACTTCATCGCCAGCGCAGCAGGCCCGCCCAGCTTGCCGTACTCCCGTCCGCCAGTGTCGAAGACGCGACCGTCGCCTCCCGGAGCGCCCATGACAAACTCGTGGTACCCGTCCCCGTCAATGTCCACCGGTAGCGATTTGTAAAGGTCAACGGGCAGCGTGAGCTTCTCGCCCGACACAAGATTATAGACGAATTGCTCATGGCGCTCATGGAACCTTCCACCGGGGCCACACGTTTTGCCGGAGATGCGAATTGCCATGCAAACGATGAGATCCTCGCGGACATGCGCCGTCCAGCCCATGTCCATGTGCCCGGCCTCGACGTCGCCCCAAAGGCGATTGCCCTTCGCGTCGTAGCAGCACAGTCGCGGAGCGGCCTCGGCGTGATTCTCGCGACAAGTCCACAAACGCCACTGTCCCGTCGCGCGATCCAAGGTGGGCTGGATGATGTCCGAGTGGCCGCGGTACGCATCGCGGTCGGCACAGAACAACTCCTGGCCGTCACTCATACGGATACATCGTTCTCCCCACAGTAACTCATCAATGCCATCGCCATCGAGATCGGCGACCGGACACATATGACTGCCACGAGCCCCGGCCTCGGTTTGCAGGATTCGCTTCTCCCAGAGCAGAACGAGACCGGTCGAACCAGAGACATATGCCTGCAGCCCCATGTTGCCGTAGGTGCCCTGCGCCGTGACCAGCACCCGTCGACCGGATGCGGTTCCGCCCAAGATAAAGTTTCGGTACCTCGCGTACATCGGCGCGTCTCCGATCGGGTCAGGCCACGGGGACTGCCAGAGCAGACGACCATCGCGCGCGGAGGCGCATTCAAGAACGAGCCCCTTGTAGTTCAGCGGGTGATCCACGTCGGTCTGGTTGACGAAGTAGATGTCGTCGGCACCCTTTTGATCAAGGTCAAGGGCGTAGAACGGACAGAACCACAAGCCCGGTATAAGCCCCGCTCCAAGGTCACGTTGCCACAACACTTCCGCAGTGGGACTCAGCATGGTCATCTTCAACGTTCCCGAAGGAAAGAAAAACATCCCCGGTGACGGATCAATGTCAAAATCAGGACTGTGGATCACCAAGATGCCGTGTTCACCGGGTCCCGTGGTCACCGGCACCGCCCGTAATTGGCCGAGTCGCTCGCCGAGATTCACCGAGGCCATTCTGGAGAGGTTAATGTTCTTGATCATTGTGCGAAGCGTCGTGTGGTTCAAACATAGCGAATCGCCAGATGGCAAGTTTGCTGGCGGACGCGCAACGAAGTGGCACTACGTCCACCACGAAGATAGGGTCAGAGCTTGAGTCTTGGTTCTGCTGAGAACCTCGACAATGATGCAATATCCCATGAAACCCCCATTGCTCGTGCAGGTGATATGCCGCACGTGGGTTTGTTCTATGGCTATCGGTGCTCGATGGGGGTTTCCCAGCAATGTCGAGTCTTAACATTTCCTGCTCAATTGGGATATTCCGCGCTGATGGTTTGGCATCGGTCTGCCTCCGTGGTTTGAATGGCTTCATCACATACCGCACGGCACTGTCATCCGCATACCCGTACTCCCGAACCACGTCAATGCCGCGTTCTTCGCCGGCCGCCGCACCGGCGGCACGGACGGGATTCCCAATTCGAGTTGGAACGCAGGGCAAGTCAGCCAATACATGGCTGAATCACACCAGAGCCTGATTTAGGAGTGAAGTTCGCGTCTTGGCGCAAAAGCGTCGCAGCAAGAGATCGGGACGCGCTCCGTCGCATTCGCCGTGCGCGTACCGCCAAGAATTCGGGACTTGATCCATCAGATCGGTTTCGACGGCAAAAGTTTTCCGCGTACTTCTGCGAGGTCGAAGCCGGCAAGCAGAATCGTCTTGTTCCGCCCCGTGCTGCCGTGAAGGAGCTGCAACCGGGATTCCGTCACATCCAACTTTTCCGCAAGAAACGCCAGTAAAGCGGCGTTGGCCTTGCCGTCCACAGGTGGCGCCTGCAGCCGAATTTTGAGCGCGTCGCCAAGTTCGCCCTGAATGGCGTTCTGGGAAGCGCGCGGAATCACACGCACGTGAATGATCACTCCCTCATCTGTCTGTCGATGCCAGCTCAAAGAATGATCGGATGCGCCTTGTCGGGTTGGACGCCGAGAGCGTGGATGGCTTGCGCGACGATGGATTTGTCGAGCTTTCCTTGCCGGGCAAGCGCGTGCAGCGTGGCGACCACGGTGCATTCGGCATCCACTTCGAAGAATCGGCGGAGACGTTTGCGTGTGTCGCTGCGACCGAAGCCGTCCGTGCCCAGCGTGGTCAACCCACCCGGCACCCACGGCGCAATCTGACCGGGCACGATTTTCATGTTGTCGGACACGGCGATGAAGGGACCGGACTCGTTGGCCAAAAGGCTGGCCAGGTAAGGATGCCGGGGCGGTTCCAGCGGATGAAGCATGTTCCAGCGTTCGGCGTTGAGAGCGTCCGTGCGCAGTTGTTTGTAGTTGGTCGCGCTCCAGACATCGGCGGAGACGTGGTATTGTTCTGCGAGGATTTGCTGGGCGCGCAATGCTTCGCGGATGATCGGGCCGCTGCCGATGATCTGTGCTCGGTGCGCCAAGCCATCGGGACCGGGCTTGAACTTGTAGAGTCCCTTGAGGATACCGGACTCGACACCTGCCGGCATGGGGGGCATCTCGTAGTTTTCGTTGTACAGCGTGAGGTAATAGAAAATCTCTTCGTTGTCCCGGTACATCCGCCGCAGACCGTCGGCAATAATGACGGCGATCTCGTAACCAAACGCGGGGTCGTAGGCGTAGAGCGACGGAATAGTGCTTGCCAGCAGATGACTGTGTCCATCTTCGTGCTGCAGGCCTTCTCCGTTGAGTGTGGTGCGGCCAGCCGTCGCGCCGAGGAGGAAACCCTTGGCTTTGATGTCCCCGGCCAGCCACATCTGGTCGCCCACGCGTTGAAATCCGAACATCGAGTAATAGATGTAGAACGGAATCAAGTTGACGCCATGGCTGGCGTAGGCTGTGCCGGCCGAGATGAACGAAGCCATGGAGCCGGCCTCGTTGATGCCTTCTTCAAGGATTTGGCCGTCCTTGGCTTCGTGGTAATAGAGCAACGTCTTGCGATCCACCGGCTCGTAGAGTTGGCCTTTCGAGGAGTAAATGCCCACCTCGCGGAACAAGGAATCCATGCCGAACGTGCGCGCTTCGTCCGGTATGATCGGAACGATGTGACGGCCAATGTCTTTGTTGCGGAGCAGATTGGTGATCAAACGGACAAACGCCATCGTGGTGGAAACCTCGAACTTGCCGGACCCCTTGAGGAATTCGGCGAAGGCGTCGAGTCCGGGCCCGTTCAACGGCGGGGCGTTGGTGGTGCGCGCCGGCAGGAAGCCGCCGAGCGCCTGGCGGCGTTCGAGGAGATACTTGATCTCGGGACTGTCGCTGGGCGGCCGATAGAACGGCGTTTCCGCAATTTCATCGTCGCTGATCGGCACTTGGAAGCGCGAACGAAACTCACGGAGTTCTTTCTCGTTCAGTTTCTTTTGCTGGTGCGTGATGTTGCGCCCCTCACCGGCTTCGCCAAGGCCGTATCCCTTGACGGTCTTGGCCAGAATCACGGTGGGTTGTCCTTTGTGTTCTGCGGCGGCCTTGTAGGCGGCGTACACCTTCTCTGGATCGTGACCGCCCCGGGTCAATTTTTGGAGTTGCTCGTCCGTGAGATGGTTCACCATCGG
>CAZEQV010000200.1:0-6957 GCA_964514435.1 uncultured Verrucomicrobiota bacterium | reverse complement strand
GTGGGGTTCCGTGGGTCAACCTTGCCGTACGGCGCTCGTGCCGGGTTGCGACCTGCTCATGCACGGACAAAGCGCCACAGTCTGACACGAGCCGGTGGCGCAGTTGCGAAGCGAGATCGTCGGACGGTTGTGTCTGCCACTGCACCAGAACGTGGCCGGCCATCCAGTCGGCCACCACATCCGGCAGGGAATCACCGGCGCCGGAAATCAAGCGGTAGGCATTGGTAACGGCTGAGTCGGTGAACAGCAACTGTCGGAACTCCCACGCCGCCTCCAACGGATCGGCACTGTCAAACACACGGGGAACAGATGCCTGGAATGTGCTGAGTTCACCCGTACCGGGGTGCTCCAGTCGGATGGCGTGGGCATGAAGCATGAGCCGGGGGGCCGGGGTGCCGCCGTATTCGGAATCGCCCACGATGGGAAACCCGTTTTCCGCCGCGTGCCGGCGCACTTGATGCGTCTTGCCGGTGACGGGTTCGGCCTCGAACAGCCAGTATTGGCCATGTTCGCCGAGGCGACGGAACCGGGTTTCGGCACCGTTGGACTTCGTGCGGCACGACGCGCGGGTGCCGGGTGCGTTGGCGAGAAACAGATAGCGTTTGTGTATGGTGTGCGTCTGAAACTGGCGGGTGAGCGATTGATTGGCCCGTGCCGAGTTGCCGAAGACAATGACGCCGGATGTCTCTTTGTCGAGTCGGTGGATGACCGACAGGTTGCGCCATCTCGGGTGGCGTTGCGTCAAGAATTCGTGCAGTCCATCGGGCGCAAAGGGACCGGGTTTGTGGGTGTTGATACCCGAAGGTTTGTTGACGACCAGGAGGTCGTCGTCTTCGTGAAGGATCACGGCCGTTCGGTTTCTTGGAGTTTCTCGCGGCGATAGCGAAGGAATAACGTGGCGGAAATGGCGCTCCAAAGGATGATCGAAGTGGGTTCCCGCATGGCGCCCATGCTCATATCGTTGTGGTACCGGATGGTCGTCCAGATGGCAAACATCGCCAACGCCGCCGTGACGGTGGCGGCGAGCAATGTCGGATGCCGTAACACTTCCTCAAACGCGGAATCCGATGGTTTTTGAGCCACGGTGACCGTGGGGTCAACGTTACCGGGTGCCGGAAATTGTTTCTTCTTTTTGGGCATGGGTGTGAAATGAATGGCGGCGAACGATTCCCAATTCAAACTTCGCTGGAGACCATCAACCCGGCGGCCATCCCAATGATCTTCCACCCAAGACATGAATGTGCAGGTGCGGAACGCTTTCACCGGCATCCGCGCCCTTGTTGATGACCAGCCGGTATCCTGTGCGGTCAATGTTCTCCTGCCGGGCCACCTGCGACGCCACCAGTAGCATGTGGCCCAGAAGCGGCTCATCGGCTGCTGTCGCTTCTCCCACGTTGGCGATGGGATTCTTGGGAATCACCAGAATGTGAACAGGGGCTTTCGGCGCGATGTCGCGAAAAGCCAACACCTGTTCGTCTTCGAACACGATCTGGGCCGGTATCTGGCGCGAGATGATTTTGGAGAAAATGCTGTCGGCCATAATGATTCTTCCGATTCGAAATGGCTAGTTTTTCACGGTCACATCCAGAGTTCCCGAGGACGCTTGGGCATGGATGCGCGCTGCCCGTCCTCTGACAAACGCCACGATTTCATCCGCCATCCCACTGCAAGCCTGGGTCCAACGCTGCGCTCGCTTGAGTTTCAAAACGCACTCACGCAGCCCGGTAATCTGCACACGTCTCGTGCGCGGTTCTCCCAATTCCGCGAGGGCGAGGTCAAGGCGGCGAAAGAAATCAAGCTCGATGCCTGATTCGGTTTCCCCCGCCAGCCGCGCGAGATTGATTTCCGCGCGCCGTTGGCGAAGCAGGTACGCGGTGGAAATCTTGGTATAGCCCAGCGCCGCCAAGATGGAGGCGACCAGAGATGCCAGGTCCCGCCGTTCAATGGCGGCGTCAGGATGAACCGCGCCGATGAACTCCCGCACGGCTGCGGCCACGGCCTCAGCGAGCAGAGGGTCGGACTCACCGCCGTTCTTGGCCGCCCGGTGAATGGAAACGGCAAGGCGACCTTCGCTGAACGGCGACAGGCGACCGTCCGCTTCACGCACCCAAACTATGTCGTCTCTCAATTGAATCATGGTTGATCGAGTTGTTTGATCTCCCGAATGAACTCATCGGTGTCGCGGAACTGCCGGTACACCGAGGCGAACCGCACATACGCCACTTCATCCAACTCCCGCAAATGCCGCATGACACGCTCGCCAATTGCTTCCGTGGCAAACTCGCTGCCGTATTCGCGTTCCAATTCGGTCACGATCTTCTCCACAAACGCTTCAATTTGCTCGGTGGTGACCGGCCGCTTCTGGCAGGCCTTTTGGATTCCAGCCACCAGTTTCCGACGGTCAAACTCCTCATACCTGCCGTCGCGCTTTTTCACACGCAAGCCTTCGTGGTGAATCTCCTCGTAGGTCGTGTACCGATGACCGCACTGGAGACATTCACGCCGGCGGCGAATCAGAACCCCTTCCCGGCTTTCGCGGGATTCGATCACTTTGTCTTCCAAACTGCTGCAACGGGGACAACGCATCATCTATCGGCCAACAGACCGACGCCCTTCTGCTAACACGCGGCTCGGAGCCGGTCAAGAACCGGAGAACACAAAACCGGCAGGCCGATGTCGTCCACCAGTCTGCCGGCTCTCGAATCGAAACGGAACTATTTCTTTACTTGCGCCAAGACGGCGCCAAATGCTTGCGGTTCAGTGGCCGCCAGTTCAGCCAGCATCTTGCGGTCGAGCGCGATGTTCGCCTTTTTCAAAGCGGAGATGAATCGGCTGTAGGTCATGCCCTCGGCGCGGCACACGGCGTTGATGCGTTGTGTCCACAGGCGCCGGTAGGCTCCCTTCTTGTCTTTGCGATGGGCAAATGCGTATTGAAGCCCGTGCCAGACGGCGTTTTTGGCATAGCGGAACTTTTTGCTGCGCCATCCGCGATAACCGGCGGCGGCTTTGATCATCCGTTTGCGACGACGTTGACTGGCGGGTGCGTTTGTGGCTCTTGGCATAGTGACTCCTGATCAGTTTCTTGGGTGTTGAACGGGACAATCGGAGGCTCAGCCCCGATGGTTGAACGGCAGCGATTCGTTGATGTGTCTCATGTGAGTTTCGCTCACGGTCTTGGCGCGTCCAAGACGGCGCTTTTGTTTGGAGGACTTTCCGCCCAGCAAGTGGCGTTTACCGGCTCCGGATCTCATAATCTTGCCGGTGGCGGTGATCTTGAACCGCTTCTTGGCGGCTTTCTTGGTCTTCATCGGTTTGAAACGTGGCATGTGTGGTCGTCCTTCCTGTGGATGTGAAATCTTGTTTTGTTAATCGGCGCTTTCTTCGGCGTTGTCCTTTTGCTCGGCAATCTGCTTCTTCTTGGCGCCCGCGCCCTTCACGGGCATCAATATCATGTGGATGCTGCGCCCCATCATCTTCGGCATCACTTCGGCCTTGCCCCAACCTTCCACATCGGCAATGGTCTGCTGCATCAACTTGTGACCCAACTCGGGATGGGCTTGCTCGCGCCAGCGCAACATCATGGATACTTTCACTTTCATCCCCTCTTCGAGAAACTCGCGGATGTGCTTGAGCTTGGTCTCGTAGTCATGCGGATCAATGTTCATCCGCAACTTGATTTCCTTCACCTTCGTCGCGTGCTGATGGCGGCGCGCTTCGCGCTCCCGCTTTTCCTGCTCGTACTTGTACTTGCCGAAATCCATGATTCGGCAAACGGGCGGAACAGCGTTGGGCGCCACCTCCACCAAATCGAGCCCCCGCTGCTGCGCCAGGGACAGCGCCTGCCCCGTGGGGATCACTCCGTGTTGCTTGCCATCAACATCTATCGTCCGCACTTCGCGGGCGCGAATCTTATGATTGACACGAACAAATTGTTGAATGTGAACAGCCTCCTGTTAGTCCCGATCACCGGGATTGGGTTCATTGCTGGACTTGGATTACGACATGAGACAACAACGCAGCTCGCCACCGAGAACGGTCGCGGCCTGAACGTTTTCTTGATTGATCACAAATACCAGCATGGTTGGTTTTTGGGCACGACTGCAAACTGCGGGTCCTTGTAAGGTTTTCCCGCCCGCTTTGCAAATAACTTTTTCCGGCCCTCATCCGGCCTCAGGGCCTCCGTTCGCGGACAGATGCCAGGATGTCAGAAACCACTTCGCCCCGCGGCTTGGCCCCGACATTTCCCTTCCCATGCACCCGCACGCTGACATGACCCGCCTGCATGTCGCGAGGCCCGACCACCAGCATCGTGTGGACCTTCGCCTTTTCGGCGTCCTGAACCTTGCCGTTGACTTTGTCGTTGCTGTAATCGCCCGTGGCACGGATCATTTGACCGCGCAACTCGGTCACGATGGACCGTGCGTATTCCACCAAAGCCGCATCGTCGCCGATGGTCAGCACGCGCACCTGTTCCGGCGCCAGCCACAATGGAAAGTTGCCGGCATAGTGCTCGATCAAGAACCCCACGAACCGCTCATGCGTTCCCAGCGGCGCCCGATGAATGCATAACGGAGTTTTGTCGGTGTTGTCTTTGTCCCGGTAGGCAAGCCCAAACTTTGCCGGCACCGCGAAGTCCACCTGATTCGTCGCAATGGTGAACTCGCGCCCGATCGCGCTCCACACCTGCACGTCAATCTTCGGCCCGTAGAACGCGGCTTCGTTGGGCACTTCCACAAAGTTGATTCCGCTGTTCTTGAGAACTTCCCGGACCATGTCCTCGGTCTGCTTCCACAGCGCCGGCTCGTTGACGTATTTCTGGCCCAACCGGGCCGGATCGTGTGTGCTGAACCGCATCACATATTTCTCCAACCCGAAAATCTTGAAATACTTCAAGTACATCGCGTTGACCGAGTTGAACTCCTCGGCGAACTGTTCGGGCGTGCAATAGATGTGCGCGTCGTTCATGTTCAACATCCGCACCCGCATCAATCCGAACAACTCGCCCGATTGCTCATACCGGTACTGGCAACCGTATTCCGCCAGCCGCAACGGCAAATCCCGGTAACTGCGCGGCTCCGCCGCAAAAATCCGGTGATGATGCGGGCAATTCATCGCCTTGAGGTAGTATCGTTCCCCCGCCTGGTCATCGCCGGACTCCTTCAGTTCCATCGGCGGGAACATGCTTTCCTTGTAGTACGGCAGGTGACCGGAAGTCAGATACATCTTCTCTTTGGCCAAGTGCGGAGTCTTGACGCGAACATAGCCGGCCGCGAACTCGGTTTCTTTCGCGAGTTTCTCCAACTCCTCCAAAATCGCCGCGCCTTTCGGCAGCCACAACGGCATGCCGGCTCCCACATACTCGGTGTCCATCGCATACAGACTCATCTCCGCGCCGATCTTGCGATGGTCGCGCTTCCTGGCTTCCTCCAGCATGGCGAAGTACTCATCCATCTGCGTCTTGTTCTTGAACGCCGTGCCGTAAATGCGCTGAAGCTGCGGGTTCTTCTCATCGCCCTTGTAATAAGCGCTGGCCACACTGGTCAGCTTGAACGCGCCAATGTTACCGGTCCGCATCACATGGGGACCGGCGCAGAGATCAATGAAATCACCGTTCCGGTAATAGGTGATCTCTTCGCCCTCGGGTATGTCCGCCAAGTTTCCCAATTTAAATTTGCTGGGATTGCCGGGACGCTCGCTCAGTCCGCCCAGGCGTCCGCTCTCGGCATCGCGGATCGCCTGTTCACGAGTGACCACGATCTTCTCGAACACGTTGTTCGCCTTGATCTCCTTCTTCATCTCCGCTTCGATGGCGGGAAAATCCTCGGGTGAAATCCGATGCTTGAGATCCACGTCGTAGTAGAAACCATCCTCCACGGGCGGTCCGGCCGCGAACTGCGCCTCCGGCCACAATCTCAGAATCGCCGTCGCCATCACATGGGCGGCGGAATGGCGGAGCCGTTCGAGATCGGACATTTGCGCGCGTTGATCGAGAGTCTTACGTTCCATAAAAGTGCCGGTTTCATACGGTCAACCTACCGGCAAGTCAATCGTGAACCCGCTGCCGTTCGTCTTGCGCCTCGCTCGTTTCACGCCTATGTAGGAGGCATGAAACAAAGCCTGATCACGTTGCTGTTTCTCGCGCTGATGCGGCTGCCCCACTCCGAAGCCACCGATCCGTGGCCGGGCGAACCTCACACCCGCGCCCTTAATCTGACCGGCTTGGATGCCGGCTTTCATCACGACATCAGTGGCGCAAGTTGGAATCCCGCCACGCGCACGTTTTGGGTTTGCTGCAATAGTCCCGGCATCTTCTGGGCGCTGGTCGAAGACGGCAGCAACGGCTGGCGTGTCGCCACCGATCCAGCCGGGAAACTGGCGCGCTGGAACGCCGGCGGCGACCTCGAAGGCATTTGTCAAACCGACTTCACCAAGCCTTCGGTGCTCCTACTCGATGAAAACGGATGGATCCGTCAGTTTGACATCTCCCAATTCGCCAAGGTCAACCAACTCACGGCTTGGGACATCCGCGCTTATTGCCCTGAAATCGCCGGCGACGGTCCCGAGGCAATCACATTCGTCCCCAACCACTGGCTCAACCAACGCGGTTTCAAGGACGCCCGCGGCCAGCCCTGCGTGGCCACCAACGGCATGGGCGGGCTTATATTCATCGGTTCGCAGATGGCCGGGATGATTCACGTCTTCGATCTGAAACCGAACAGCACAACATTCACCTACGTCGGCAGCAACCGCACCTCCCGCACCGAGACGGCCGGCCTCGAATTCGACCGCGACCACGGCCTGCTCCACATCTGGCACAACACCGGCCCGAACTACCTCGAAATCACCGACCTCACATCCACGCTCGAAAACGGCATCCGCCGATTCCGCACCTTCGCTGAGTTTACCGGCCCGCGTCCCGGCAACCTCGAAGGCTACGCCTACGCGCCGTTGTCCCCC
>CAZEQV010000199.1:0-6959 GCA_964514435.1 uncultured Verrucomicrobiota bacterium | reverse complement strand
CAGCCTCATCGCCCAAGAAACTCTCTCCCAGAAAATTCGGTCACAAACAAATCCGCTCTATCAAAACCAGACCAGCAAACCTACGCCCAAGATCAACCGATAGACGATGAACACGTGCATCGTGTGCTTCTTCAGATAGTTCAACAGAAACGCAATGGACACATACCCCACCACGCCCGAAACCACGGTGGACACCAGCAACATCAGAATATGACCATTCGACGCCAACAACTCTTCTCGCTCGCCAATCAATTCAAAGACTCCCGCCGCCAAGATGGCCGGCAGCGATAGAAGGAAGGAGAACCTCGCCGCGGTCTCGCGTTGCAGTCCGCAAAACAATCCACCGGCAATCGTGCAACCCGACCGGGATGATCCCGGCACCAACGCCACCGCTTGAGCCAGCCCGACCCAAATCGCGTCCCTCCAGCCCACCTCGCCCATCCCGCGTGAAGAACCCCCCATACGCTCCCGTCGCTTGACCAACCACTCCGCCAGTGCCAAAATAACGGCTAACCCAATCAAAGCGCCACTGATGACGGCCAGCGAACGGAACTCACCGATAATATGGTTCTTCAGCAAGATTCCGAGGACCACCACCGGCACGGTTCCCAGAGCGATCATCCAACCCAGCTTCGCATCAGCCGTTCCGAGGGGCTTGCCAGTGAAGATTCCCAGCACGGTCGCCCGCACAATCGCGCGAATGTCGCGTTGAAAATAGAGCAATACGGCTGCCAGCGTTCCGAGCTGAATGACGGCCGTGAACGCCGCACCGGGGTCGTTCCATCCCAAAATTGCCGGCACAATCCGCAGGTGCGCCGTGCTGCTGATGGGCAGAAACTCCGTCAGTCCCTGAACGACTCCCAGAACGATCGCCTGCCAGAGTGTCATCCGGTCAGTCTTTTTTCAGTGATGCGAGGCGCTTCTTCGCCTTCTCCACAGCGTGCGGATTGGGATCGTCCGCGATCAATTCCTCGTAACTTCCCCGCGCGCGCTTGATGTTGCCCAATTCCTCAAAAATCTCCGCCGCCTTCAATTTTGCCTCCGCCGCAACATCGGCATCCAAATCGTGCAACACCACGACTTCCAGATAGTGATCCAGCGCACCCTCCAAGTCTTTCTTGGCGCGCCTGCAGTCACCCACCATCACCAGCGCTTCCGCCATCGCCGTCTCTTCCTCATCCGACAAGGCCAACTTCTTGCGCATCGGCTCGATGAACGCCTCCAACACCGGCAACGCCTTGTCATATTCCTTCTGGGCAACCTGTATCCGCGCATACTTCACATCCAGACCGGCCATGTTCGGATAAACAGCCTTGATTCGATCAAATACCGCCTTGGCGCCGTTAAAGTCTTTCTGTCCCAGGAAAGCGGCACCCATGTCATCCATCGCCTGCTGCACCCACGGGACCGGGGCACCCGCGTACCGGTCAACCAAGGGCTTCAGCAACGCGATCGCATCGCCATACTTCTTGGCGCGGAGCGCCTCTTGAGCCTGCGGCACGGCAGGCGGTTGAGGCACGTCCACAGAAACGATGTCGCGACGGGCAATCGTCTTCTCAGCGGTGCCGGTCCCGATCACCACCTTCAACACCATGCTGCCGTCCGGCAAGACGCGCAGAATCTCACCGGTCTCCGTGCCGGTCCGCGTGCGGATTGTGTCCCCCGCCGCCGGCAAGACCAGCGCACCGGCGGCCATCGCGCACATGAAAACTTGGCGCAGCCGTCCGCTCATGAGAAACGCTCCAATGTTTTCTGAAGCAATTCAGCCGCCGTGGCGTTGCCGGCCCGTTTGAGCGCCGATTCAATCAATTGGGCTTCGAGAACATTTTTGCTGGGGCGGTCATTCTTGTAGAACACGCCGAAGTAACCGGGAAACGGTTCCATGGCCAGCTTGTACGCCGCGAGTTCGTCCGTCACATCATGCTCGGCCGGCACCAGTTTGAAGTTGCCGCCCTTGCGGGGATTGGCGGCATCGAACGCGCCCGGGTAAAACTCGGTGCATTCGCTCAAACATTCGATCACCGAGAATCCTTCGTGTTGCATCGCTTTTTCCATCATCTCCATGACGTGATTGGGCAGGTGCGAATGTGTGCGACCCACAAACGACGCCCCGTTGGCGATGAGTTTCTTCATCGGATTGATCGGCTGGTCAATCGCCCCGGTCGGGTCGGTCTTGCTCTTGAATCCCACCGGCGACGTCGGCGAGGTTTGCTTCTTGGTCAGGCCGTACACGAAGTTATCCATGATGACGTAGGTCATCTTGATGTTTTTCCGCGCTGCGTGATCCAGATGGCTGCCACCAATCGAAAACGCATCGCCGTCCCCGCCAAACATGAACACATGCAGGTCGGGACGCGTCAGCGAAATGCCCGTGGCGAATGGCACGCCGCGACCGTGAAGAAAATGCACACCATGCGCGTTGACGAAGTACGGAAACCGCGACGAGCAGCCGATGCCAGCCACGCTGGTGATCTTCTCGTGCGGCACCTGCAGTTTCTCCATCAACTTGAAATAAATGGAAAGAATGCTGAAGTCGCCGCAACCGGGACACCACGTCGGTTGATCCGCGACGAGGTCCTTGCGTGTGTATTTGGCCGGTGCGGCCGGGGGAACCGTGGCAGAGGGGGCAATCATGCGGTCACCAATTCTTCCTTTCGGGATTCATTAAGTTTCGCTTCAACTCCAGCAAGGATCTCGCGCACCTTGAATGGCAGCCCATCGGTCTTGTTGATGCCGCGGATGCGCGGGTCGCAATAGCTGGCGCGCAGGATACCGGCCAGTTGGCCGTATCCATAGAGACCTTCATCGTTCAATTCGACTACGAAGATGTGCTCGAAATTCTGGAGCAACTCGGCGATGCCTGGCTGCAACGGCATCAGATAGCGCAGATGAATGGCGCTATACTGCTTGCCCTGCTCCCTGGCTCGATCCACCGCCTCTTGAACGGGACCGCGCGTGGACCCCCAACCCACCAACAGCACTTCACCTTCCGACGGACCATGCAACTCCACCGGCTTGAGTTTGCCTTCCAACACTTTCAATTTCCGCCGGCGTTTGGCCACCATCATCGCGTGATTCGCCGGCTGCGCGGATGGATGCCCGTATTCATCATGCTCCAAGCCGGTCACGATCGGATACTTGCCGTCCAACATCAGCGTACCGGGCGGCGCATGGCGCGCGATGCCGTCAGGCGTGTTGGCGTACGGTTTGAATCCGGGAGGCTGAGGTGTGAGCTTCGGTGAAATGTCCTGAACACACTTCTGCACGTCCGGCATTTCCCAAGATTCGACACGGGTGGCCAACGCCTGATCCGTGAGCAAGATCACAGGGCAACTATACTCCCGCGCCAAGTTCACCGCCTCGATCGTCGTGTAGAAACAATCCTCCACGGAGCATGGGGCAATCACAATGCGCGGACAATCGCCATGACTGCCATACCGGGCAATGTTCAAGTCGCTCTGTTCCACGTTCGTTGGCAATCCCGTCGCCGGTCCGCCACGTTGCACGTCCACCACCACCAGCGGCATTTCCGCCATCACCGCCCAACCGATGGCTTCGGACTTCAGCGAGATTCCCGGCCCAGAACTGCCCGTCAACGCAGTGTAACCGGCATACGATGCTCCACAGGCCATTGCCACCGCCGCCAATTCGTCTTCCGCCTGCACGAAGATTCCGCCGTACTTGGAGAGTTCGACGCGCAGGATTTCCATGATCGTTGACCACGGCGTGATCGGATACGCCGCGCCAAACCGAACGCCCGCCGCGATGGCGCCATACGCAATCGCCTGATTGCCGTCCATCACCACCCGTCCGCGTTCGGACTTGCCCGGCGCCTTGCGAAAGCTGAACGTTTCAGTCAACGAATAACTGTACCCGCCGTGAAACGCCTGCAAGACGTTGCGGATGACATCGTCGCCCTTCGAGCCGTAATAGCCATTGAGCATGTTTTCGAGCTTGGCGACATCGAGGTCAAACATCCGAGCCACCAGACCCAGCACGAACATGTTTTTGCCTTTGTCCTTGGCCGTGCCGCCAATGGCCTCAATCGTCCGACTCGTGATCGGCACACCCAACGCCCGGCACTTCTTGTCAGTGCGGTCCGGTTTCACGTGATCGCTGTCGTAGATCAACAGTCCATCATCCCGTAACGTGTCCAAATGATCACGGTACGAGTGCTGATAGAACGCCACCAGAATATCCACTTCATCCCCCGCGCTCAGAACTTCGCCGGTACCCAGACGAACCTGAAAAATGCTCGGACCACCGGAAATGGTGGACGGAATTGTCATGTACGTCATCACGTCTTTTTCGGTGCGCCCGGCCAAACGCGCCAAAAAACCGCCGATGGACTGGATGCCGTCTTGGGAGTTGCCGGCAAATCGGATGATGACGTCTTGGACTTGCTGAGAAGATTGCACGCGCCCAGCGACCTGCGACGCAACAGGATTCGCAACTGATTTTTCGCTCATTAAATTTCCCTGTGATTGGATGTGGCGGCAACGTGGCGTGCCATACGACCAGTGGTCACTCGCCAATCGCATACTAGCAAACGCCCCCTCCCTGTCAACCAGCGTCAAATCCCGAACAGTCCTTTTCCAACAAGTCGCGGTGAATCCAGCAAATCAGGGCGCAGCGAATCGCGACTCCACTGCGTCACGAGGTTCTTTTTTTCAGTACGCTGGATGTCCGCCCGTTGATCTGCTCCGACCGAACCGCTATGTTTTCGAATGGATGTCGCCGGACTGTTTGATGGCGCGCAGCAGGCGCCAACCGAGATAAACCGCCATGAGATAGCCGGCCGCGCCAAATACCGAAACGCCGGTGATGATGGGCGGCGCTTTCATGCTCCAGAGCAGGGCGGAGCTGACCAACAGCGCGGCGGTCATCACGCCAAGCACCAGCCGGTTGACTACCGGGTCAATCCGACGGAGTTCGAGGTGGATGGAGAAGGTGCCGTCGCGCACGCGCTTGAGCGCGTCGCCCAGATCGCGCGGCAAAGTTTGTGCCAGCCGTTCCCAGTCGCGGAAAGCGTGCTGGACCCGGCCAAGGATGCCCCGGACCGAAAGACGCCGGCTCACCATCGTGGCGTAAAACGGCTCAAATACTTCCGCGAGGCTGAACGCCGGACTCAATCGTTGGGCGGTCCCCTCCAACTCGACCAGTGTGCGCAGCAACAGCGAAAGTGGGGCCGGCAAGGTGATGTGGTAGCGCCGGATGATTTCAAACAAGTTGTTCAACGCGCCGGCCATGTTCATGTCTTGGATGGATTGGCCCACGTAGTCGGCAACGAAATCGGTGAGGTCGGCGCGTAATTCGTCGCGAGGCGTGGCCGTCGGCGCGGAGCTGAGGCGAAGGATAATGTCGCCCAAGTCCACAGCGTTGCGGTTCATGATGGCCATGAGTATTTCATTGAGGGCCTCCGCCAATTCTTCATCGAGGCGGCCGGTCATCCCGCAATCGAGCACTCCGACCACGCCGCCGGGCAGCAGCATCAAGTTACCGGGATGCGGGTCGGCATGGTAGAACGCATCGCGGAAAATCATCTGGAGATACATAGTGGCGCCGCGGCGCGCGAATTCATCGAGGTCAACACCCGAAGCGGCAAGCGCCTCGGCGTCGGTGCCGAGGATGCCTTCCAGCCGTTCCATCGTCAGCACCCGGCGCGTCGAACGCTCCGCATAGACGCGGGGAAAGTGGACGGTGTCGTCCTCAGCAAAATGTGTCGCGAACTCCTCCAGATTGCGGCGTTCGGCGGTGAAATCCAACTCGCGCAAGAGAGTGCGCCGGAGTTGCCGGACCACGGCGACGGGTTGGTAGGGGCGAAGCTGCGGCGCATGCTTTTCCGCCCACTCGGCCAGCCCGGCGAGAATATCGAGGTCGGGCATGATCTTGTCCGCAATGCCGGCATGTTGGACTTTGACGACCACTTGTTCGCCCGAGTGCAGCCAAGCCAGATGCACTTGGGCGATTGAGGCCGAGGCCAGAGGCGCATCATCGAATTGCGCAAACAATTCGTCCAGCGGTTGGCCAAACTCGGCTTCAATCGTCGCCCGAACTGTGTCCGGCGGATCAGCGGGCGCGGCGGTTTGCAGATGGCTGAGTTCTTGAGCCACTTCGGGGCCGACGAGGTCGGGCCGGGTGCTGAGCATCTGGCCGAGCTTGATGAAGGTGGTGCCGAGTTCGGTGAGCGCGAGGCGCACGCGCTCACCGACTTTGAGATCGGGGATGGGCTGGCCGTCTACGCTCTTGATCCGTTCCTGAACCCACGCGAAGTTTAGGCCCTTGACCCAATCGGCCAGCCCATACTTGGCGAGGACACCGATGATCTCGCCGGACCGCTGCACATTGCGTTCCACTCGTGTTAGCGCGTGCATTTTCATTGGTGGCCTCGCCTGTTCGTTTGCGCCCATGGCTACACCGCCGGCTCAGCCGTCAAGCCGGCGGATTGCGGAATCCGCCGGGCGGAGATGGCGAACATGATCCAGCTCCAGCCACGGAGCAGCAGGTCAATCGCCACGAATGTGCCGATCACCCAAACGGCGGAGGCCGGCCATTGCGCCCAGATCATCGCGCCCAGCAACACCGTGACGATGCCGCCGGCAACCGCCCAACCCCAAGCCGGGAAGCGCAGCATCACCGCCGCGCCGATGCGGAAGAACCCGCCCACGAAGAAAAACGCCGCCAGCAACAACGTCAACGCCCCCGCCCCGGCGAGGGGATGAATGACGAGCAACGCGCCGACGACAATGCTCAGGATGGCGCCGAGCAGTTGGAGGAGGACACCGGTCCATTTTGGCGCCGAGAACGCGGCCACCGCCTCGAAGACGCCGCCAAACACGATGAGCCAGCCGAACAGCAGGACCGAGGTGAGCGTCGCCAGCAACGGCACGGCCAGCGCGACGGTGCCGAGCACAACCAAGGCGATTCCCAAGACCAGAAACCATCCCCATTTTCGCCGG
>CAZEQV010000198.1:0-6962 GCA_964514435.1 uncultured Verrucomicrobiota bacterium | reverse complement strand
CTTCCAGACGCCCTTGGCGGTGGCAACGACGCGGTCGCCGACCACCAGTTCGCCACCCTCGGCGGCAACCACGCGGTCGTCCGCGCCCGGCTCGCGCAAGGGGACTGGTGGGGCGAGGCGTTGCGCAGCGCGTATCCGTTCCAAGACAAGGCCCTCACGATGTACCATGGCGACCTGTCTTGCGGCGTGATGATGGGACCGTCCAACGCCCTGCCACGCGTCACCGTCTCCGCCAACAAGACCAACGCGGCCCCGGGCGAGGCGGTGACCTTTGCCATCACCGTCCACGATCCCGATGCCGGCAACCCTGACAACCCCGCCCTCAACTACGCCCATCAAGTCTCTTGGTACGCGACCGGCGTCACGCTCACCGCCGCCACGCCGACGTGGACGACCAATGACAGCGCCGCGAGTTGGACCAACCACACGTTTGCGTATCCCGTCGCCGGCGTGTACACCGCGCGGGTCGAGGTCGCTGACGAATGGAAGGCCGTTGGCTGGCGCGAACTCGTCGTCAGCGTCAACACCCTCCCCCAACCCGTTCCCGACACCGCCACCACGCGGGCCGGCCAGCCGGTCATTGTTCCCGTCTTGGGCAACGACACCGACGCGGATGGCGACCCCTTGAGCGTGGTGGCTGTGACGCAACCCGCTTCGGGCAGCGTTCTCAATCACGGCACCAACGTCACCTACACGCCCACCGCCAGCTTTACCGGTACGACGATGTTTGCCTACACCGTCGGCGATGGCCGCGGCGGCACCAACTCCACGACCGTCACCGTCACCGTGGCCGCCACTTGGGACCAGTGGCGAGCCAGTCAGTTCTCCGCGGCCGAACTGGCCGACCCGCTGGTCAGTGGCCCGACCGCCGACCCCGAGGGTGACGGCGTGGGCAACCTGCTGGAGTACGCTTTCCGCGGCAACCCCCAACAGGGGGAAACGAACCTGACACCGCGTCTGTTACCGGTCGCTGGTCATCTCACGTTGACCTACCGCCGGCGCGCCGATGCCGGCGATCTCACTTACACCGTGGAAGGGCGCGACAGCTTGGCCAGTGGCGGCTGGAGCGCCGCCGGCATTGACCAAGACGGCGTCAGCGTGGATCACGGCGCGTACCGCGAAATCACCGTGACCGATCCCGTTTCCATGAACGGCGCGACCGCCCGGTTTCTGCGGTTGCGCGTCACCTACACGCCCGAATAGGATGCAATCCAAGACATGAACCCTCCCCGCCCGAACATCCTGCACATCGTCGCCGACCAACACCACGCCAACATGCTGGGGTGCGTGGACGCGCAAGTGCTTACGCCGCACACCGACCGGCTCGCGACAGAAGGCGTACGGTTCACCAACCACTACACGCAGAACCCGATCTGCACACCGTCGCGCGTCTGTTTTCATTCGGGCCAGTATTGTCACAACCACGGCTACTACTCGCTCAACGGGCCGACGCCCCGGTTTCTCAACTATCTCCATCACTTCAAGGCGCACGGCTACCGGGCCGCCGCCATCGGCAAGTTGCGCCTGCCGGACAACGTTTCCTCCGGGAAAGCGCCGCTGGCCGTGCGACCACTCAAAGAACGACCGGTCCAATCCGATGCAACGACTCCCTCCTGAAGATCAATTACCCCGCCGTGGACCGTTCGCGAAACTGCGCCGGGACGCCGTTCTGCACGAAAACGCGCTGGCCACGCCAAGCGATGTCGCGGACTGGCGTTTGGAAGGTCAGGCGGGGATCAGTTTCCCGGCAGGCCGGCTCCGGTTGGAGAGCGTCCTGCCGAAGGAACACGGACAAAAAGCCAACTTCGTCCTGTGGTGCCCGGTTGAGTTCCCGGACGGCGTGGGCATCGAGTTCGACTTCCATCCCGTGCGCGAGCCGGGGTTGGCAATGTTTTGGTTCTGCGCGCGTGGCCGGCAGGGCGAGGACATCTTCGATCCGCGGTTGGCCCCGCGCCGCGGCCAGTACGACCAGTACCGTTTCGGCGACATCAACGCTTATCATGCGGCCTACTTCCGCCGCGGCAAACCCGGCAGCTTCCAGATCTGCAACCTCCGCAAGAGCCACGGCTTTCACCTCGTCGCGCAAGGTGGCGACCCGATTCCGTCAGGCGTCTATGAGCCACCCTACCGGATCCGGGTGCTTGTGCGCGACGGCTGGGTGCAATTCGAGATTGATGAACTGGTCGCGTACACGTGGCACGACGACGCCCCGTTGCGCGGCGGCAAGATCGGTTTCCGCCAGATGGCCCCGCTGGTCGCCGAGTACGCCAACCTCCACGTTTGGAAACTCAAACCATGAACAACTCATTCCTGACCGGACTCCACGACACACTCCACGACGCGCCGATGAAGCGAAAGCTGCGGCGGCTCGCGCCGATGCCCATCGGGTGCGTGTTCATCCAATGGCCCACCATGTCGGAGGAGGACGTGCGCCGGCAGTTCCGCGCGATCAAGGCGACCGGGTTCACCTGCTTGAAAGGCCTGATGGCTGTGCCGGGCACCTCGCTCGCCCGGCTCCAACACATCGCCATCGAGGAAGGTCTGTCGCCGTGGTGGTACGACCAGGGCGGCTGGGAAGACATCACGCCGGAACTGCTCGCCAAGCTGGGGTTGCCGGCAACGATGGACGTGGACGAGGCGATGGCGCATCCGCAGATGGTCGAGTACCAGACGAAGTTGATGCACGAGCGCGTGGACCGGCAGGCGGCGAACGAGAAGAAGAGGAAGGGCCACGGCAATCCGTTCCTGCCGGGCGACCAGGATCCCGACGCCGTTCCGGGCGTGAACAAGCTGTCGCGCGGCACGGAATTGACCGCCGCGGAAGCGCCGCATTTCGTCGGCTGGCTCCAGCGCAACTACGCGGACGTCGAGTCGCTCAAACGCGCGTGGAACGCCTACAGCGGCAGTCACAGCCGGGAGGCCGCGGCGTGGCAGACGTGGGAGGACGTGGCCGGTGGGCTGATGGAGTTCCCGCAACGCGAGTTCCGGCATCTGCGCGACATCCTCCGGTTCAAGGCCGACGCCAAGCTCGCCCGCGTCCGGCAGGCCACGCGCGCCGCGCACGCCGCCGACCCGAACGAACCCGTCCGCGCCGGCGGCGAGATGTCCATCTTCCTGCCGCACACGGCGTCGGCGATTGACATGGAAGGTTATGCCGAGGTGATGGTCGAGGGCGGCTGTTTCTATCCCTCGATGCATCCCGGCTGGCACTTGGAGGAAGTTGAGTTCGAGCTGGTGCGCCCGACCTACATGCAGGCGGCGATGTGCGCCGACTGGGCCAAGGGCAACTGGTCCGCGCCCATCGAGTCGTCGGGCGGCCCGCAATGGTGGTCGGGCGGCGGCAAAGTGCCGTTCGTGCCAGAGGTGAAACCGTTGCAGCCGGCGTTCACGTTCGACGGCGGCACGATGGCGCAACTGATCTGCTCGTATCTCGGCGCGGGGTTCAAGGGCTTCGGCCTCTGGTGCTGGAACCCGCGCGAGGCGAGTTGGGAAGCCGGCGAGTACGCGCTTTGCGACCGCAACAACGAACTCACCCCGCGCGCCCGGCGCGTCGGCGAGTTTGGCCGGGCGATGGTGCGTTACCGGCGCGAACTCTGGCAGGCGCGCAAGGAACCGCTCGTCGGGTTGTTCCAGGACTGGGAGAACGACGCGATGTGGGCGGCTCTCGCCACGTCGGGCCGCGATCGCTACAAGAACGAGCCAACCAAGGCCCGCATTGGCGCGGCGCGGGCGTTGATCAACGCCAACGTCCCGTGGGAACACGTCACCTTCCGCCAGCTCGACAAGGGTTTGGCGCCGCGGTACCGGGTGCTCTACCTGCCGGCCGTGATCAGCTTGTCACCGCGCCTGCTCGACATCCTGACCGGCTACGTGCAACAAGGCGGGCGCGTGGTGCTCGACATGCCCGGCGCGTGGCTCGACGAGACCGGCCACCTGATCGCCACCCAGCCCGGCAGCGCGTTCGAGAAACTCTTCGGCGTCGTGCTCCACGAGTACGCCTACGCCAACAACCAACCGTTCGCCCTCGGCGACCTCGCGCTGAAAGGGTTCACCGCGGTCCTGACGCCGACTACCGCCCGCGTCGTCGCGCCGTACCAGAATGGCCGGCCCGGCATCACCGAGAACCGGCTGGGCACCGGCACCGCGGTTGTCTTGGGCGCGGAAGCGGCACTACAATGCCTCAAGCCCGGCAACACCGCGCTGGAACGGCTCCTCGTCCAGACCGCGCTCGGCGGCATGGAATCGCCCTACGCCTGCGACGGCGCGATCGTGTACCGGCTCGCATCGCCGGCGGCCGACCACTACTTCTTGATCAACGACGGTCCCGCCCGCGAAGTCACCCTCGACACGAAAGCCCACCGGTACACGTCACAGCACGACGCCGTTACTGGCGAGGCAGTTGCCGGCAAGATCGCCTTGCCGGCGCATGACGCCCGTTGGATAAGGATGACCCGATGAAAGCAATCGCACTGCACTACCTCGATGCGAAGCCGACGACGCCGACGGGCGTGACGTGGGGCGTCTCAATCCCGTGCGGCCAACTCCAGAAGGAAGATGCCGTTCACCTGCGGGCCGGCACGAAGGCGGTGGCGACCCAGACTTGGCCGCTGGCGTTCTGGCCGGACGGCTCGATCAAATGGCTCGGTTGCGCCGCGGTGCTCGGGCCGAAGGATGGCGAACGGTTCACGCTCGTGGCGGGCAAGGGACCGCCGCCGAAACAGCCGGTGATCGTGAAACGCCTCGGCATCGAAGTCATGCGGCTTGTGGACACGGGCGCGATGAAGGTGGATGTCAGCGACCGGGGCCGGTATCTCATCCAGGAGATCGTCCGCGATAAACGGTCGGCAGTCGGCGGCGTCGAGTTGGCGATGATCCTCGAACGCCGGCGCAAGGATGGGCGCGTCGAGGTGCGCGAGCGGGAACCGTTTGCCGGCATCATCGAGCAGATGACGGTCGAGCAGTCGGGACCGATTCGCGCGTGCATCAAGTTGACGGGCCGGTATCGCGGCGAACAGTCGGGGCGGTGGCTGTTACCGTTCACGGCGCGGCTGGTGTTCTACGCGGGCTGCACGGCGGTGGAGCTGGTGCACAGTTTCACCTGGGATGGCGACGCGGACCGGGATTTCATGGCCGGGCTGGGCGTGAAGGCGCACGTGTTGTTGCACGAGGGCGTCCACAACCGGCGCGTGTGCGTGTTGGGCGCGAACGGCCAGAGCCAGTGGATCGAGCCGGTGCGGCTGTCGTCGTACGCCGGGCACAAGCCGACGGAGGCGCAACGCGCGCAGGAACGCGGCGAAGCGGTGCCGGCCCCGGCGGATGGCGGGATGTTGCCGGTCTGGAACGACATGCAGTTGTTGCAGGACTCATGCGACCACGCGGTGTTGCGGAAACGGCAGGGCGCGGAGTTCTGCTGGATCAACGCCGAGCATTGCCGGCGCGCGCCGGGGATCATGTCGTTGAGCGAGCCGGCGGGCGGGCTGGCGATGGGGCTGAAGGATTTCTGGCAGGCGTACCCGACGGCGGTGGAAGTCGCGGCGGCCGGCACGAGCGAGGCGCACTTGAACGGTTGGTGGTGGGCGCCGGACGCGGAGCCGTTGGACTTGCGGCACTACGGCAACCGGGATTACCGGCCCGTGTATGAAGCGCGCAACCCGGACCCGGCGGTGTACTCGAACGCCTACGGCATCGCGCGCACGTCGCAGATGACATTATGGGTATCGCCGCAGACGTTGCCGGCAACGGTGCAGGCGCCGTTGCTTGTCGCCAAACCGAAACATTACCGGCAATGCGGCGTGTTCGGGCCGAACTGGTCGGTGATGAACCGCTCGACGCCGGCCAGGAAGATGATCGAGGACGAACTCGCGACGTACATGGACTACTACCTCGAGCAGCGGGAGCGGTGGCGCTGGTATGGGTTCCTGCACTATGGCGACTTCATGCACACGTACGACCCGCAGCGCCATGTCTGGCATTACGACCAAGGCGGCCGGGCGTGGGATAACACGGAGCTGGGCGCGGACATCTGGCCGTGGTACAGTTTCCTGCGCAGTGGCCGGGCGGATTGGTTCCGGTTTGCCGAGGCGATGACCCGGCACGTGAGCGAGGTGGACGTGTTTCATCTCGGCGCATGGACGGCACAGGGCAGCCGGCACAACGTGGTGCACTGGGGTTGTCCCTGCAAAGAGCCGCGGGCCAGCCAAGCGGGCGCGAAACGGTTCTATCACTTCTTCACCGGCGACGAGCGGTGCCGGGATTTGCTCGATGAGGTGGCGGAGCACGCGGACCAGTTCAAGGCAACGAACGTGCCGACGGAGAAGTTCATGGCGCGGATCGGTCCGACGTGGGCGGCGTGGGCGGCGAACTGGCATTGCGCGTGGGAGCGCACCGGTGACCGGCGTTGGTTGCGGAAGATCGAGACCGGTTTGGCCGGCATCCTTGCCGCGCCGTTCAAGCTGCTGCAAGGCGACCCGTTCGACTATGACCGGGCGACGGGCGCGATGACGCATAGCGCCGAGTACGCGGTGTTCAACAACCGGCTGGCGCTGACGATGGGCGGCGCGGAGGCGCTGATGGAGATGGCCGACACGCTCGGTCATGCCGGCTTCCGCGAGGCGTTGGCGGAGTTCGGCGCGCTGCACGGGCTGGACCCGGTCAAGGAACGCAAGCAGTTCCCGGCCGGCGTCTATGAACGCATCTCGGTGTTCCAGATGAACGCGCGGCTCGTCGCGTGGGCCGGCAAGGAACGCGATGACGCGAAGCTAAGGCGCCGCGCGTGGGAGTTGTGGTTGCAGGGCGACAACGACCCGCGCGAGCCGAAGCCGCGCGTGATCCCGTGCCGGTTCATGCCAGCACCGCTGCACTTGTCCGCCGAGCCGCTCCGCGCCGGCGACCTTGGAACCAACCAAGCCGTGACCCTCAGCCTGAACCTGATCGCCTGCCTCGCTCTTGCCCCGGCGGAGTTG
>CAZEQV010000197.1:0-6980 GCA_964514435.1 uncultured Verrucomicrobiota bacterium | reverse complement strand
ACGATCCAGTTTGACAGCAGCACCAATGTCACCGTCAACAACCGCATCGGGTTGACCAACACGGTGACGCTGGCCGGCAGCGGCACGGGCACCCTGACCCTCTCCGGCATCATCAGCGGCGAGGGCGGCCTGGTGGTCAATGGCGCGGGCAACTTTGCGCTGAACAATAACGCCAACAGTTACAGCGGCGGTACCATCATCAGCAATGGCACGCTAGTGTTGCTGCAGAAGATTGGCGCCGGCTCAGGTTCAATTACCCTCAGTGGCGGGCAACTGCGCCTGCGGGCCGCGGCCGGCGGCTACGGGGCCGGCTTGGGCTATGGCATTGTGATGGCCAACAGCGGCACGATCATCGCGGACAATGCTGGCAACAACAACATCGCCATGAGTCTGGGCAGTCTCACCATCAGCAATCAGACGCTGCACAAGAGCGGCAACTTGGCGGCACTGGTGTTTCGCGACACCGTCACGATGACGGGACGGCCGACGTTCAACGTGCTCGGCACCGGTGGCAGCGGAGATATTGCCTCGTTGGTGTTCAGCGGCGCGGTTACAGGAACCGAGGGGTTCATCCTTACCGGTGGCCAGAGTTTGGGGATCCGGTCGGCCAATAATGCGTTGAGCGGCATCGTGGATTTCTTCGGTGGCACGCTCATCTTGGCCAACACCAACGCCCTCGGTTCGGCCACCATCAACGCCAGCAATGCCGGCACCCTTGATATTCGCTCCACCAGTGCCTACACCAACTCCGTCACCATTGCCGTCGGGCAACTTACCAATCTCATCATCACCGCCAGTCTCGGGCTTGGACCCAATGCGCTGATCACATTCGCCGGCAATCTCGGCACGCTGAGCCTCGGCGCCAACAACGCCTACACGAACGCACTGACCGTGCGCGGCAATGTCTTGCTGACCTCTTCCAACGCCTACGGCGGCACGGTGATGAATTTCCAAGACGGCAACCTCACACTCAATGCCGGCTTCGCCATGCCTGGCGTGTGGACGCCGGGCAGCAGCTACACGCACTCCAACGTCAACCTGCGGGTGAACGCGGCCAACAATCTCGAAGCAGTCGCCAACCTGCAAATCAACAGCGGCACGCTGTCATTTGGCGCAGTCACCGTGACGCTGACCTCCAGCGTGACCTATGTCGGGGGCATTTTTGCTCCCGTTGATCAAGCGGCCATCGTGACATTGAACGGTCCACTGGCGCTCAGCTCAAACTGGGAACGAATGATCGGCGGAAACGGCAGCCCCGGTCGCGGGTTGATGGTCATCAATGGCGACATCTCTGGAACCGGCAAGATCCGCATTGGCGCCGGCTCCTCGTCAGGAGCCAAGGCTTCGACCGTTTTGGCCGGCGATAACAGCGCTTGGTCGGGCGGCTTTGACCTATACAGCACCGGCGGCGGCGGCGGCGTGCCGCACATCTACCTGTACTCCAACACTGCGCTCGGCACGGGCACCAATGTTTGGGGCCGGACGGGTTTCCTTTATTTTGGGGAAAACGTGAGCGGTCCGTTTGCCAACCCCTTCAATATTTCCCATGTGGATTCCTTGATCTGGCAGATGTGGAGCACGGGTTCCGGCTATGACACCAATGGCGGCACGACCGTGCGCATCAACGGCAACCTCTTCGGGGTCGGCGCGCCGCGTTTCCAAGGCTACGCGACGGATACCGACAACATCAGCGAACTCATTCTCGCGGGCACGAATAATTGGACCGGCACCCATAGCGGCACCGCGATTACCAATGACCTGAACTTTGGCGGTAGCGGCTTGGCCAAGCAGGTGTTCTCGCCCGGCGCGGCGGGATTGCTCCTCGGCTGGGCGGGCGCCGACCAACCCACCAATAATGTGAATGTGCTCGGATCAACCGGCTTGCCGAAGTTCGGACTCGGAGCGCAAGGGTTCATCCGGTTTGATGGCCAACCCGCCTTGCCCTCCGGGGCCGGCACGGGTTACTACGCGGCGTTGCAGAAGGGCGGCAACACCGGCTTCGAGGGACTATTCGGATTCCTGCTGACCGGCACGGGTGGCGGCGCGACTTACACCAACCCGGCTGGCAAGTCATTCATTATCGGTTCGATTGGCGGTGGCGGCCAGGTCGGCGGAGTCTTTGGCAGCGCGGACGGTCTGGCCATCTACCAGAACGGTTTGATCAATATCCACGCCAACACCAACACCGACACCCAGGCCCTCTCCCTGCTCGTGCGCGGCAGCGCCAGCACGCTGCAACTCGGTGATGCCGGTGCCCCCGTGCAGTTGCGCCCGACCTATGGCGACCAAGGCACCAACCGCACAACGACGGCGACCACGATTTTTGCGCGCAATGGCAGCGGCGCGGCCACGGTTTTGAAAAAGGAAGGCGACGGCATCCTCGACATCCGCAACGTGGAGTTCAATTATCCCGGCGGCTCGGCGAACGACGCCCGCAGCCAATTCAGTTGGCAGGTCAACAACGGCATGCTGCTCTACAACCAGAACGACGGAGCATTGGCCAACTTTGCCGGGTTCGCCGTGAATGCCGGCGGCACGCTGGGTGGCTCAGGGAAACTCAATTCGGCCGTGACCGTCAGCGGGGGCGGCACGCTGAGTCCGGGATTGAGTCCGGGGAGTTTTACTGTCAGCAATCTGAATCTGGCCACGAACTCGAACTTTTTTGTGGAGCTGAATGGCACCACGGCCGGCACGAGTTACGATCAACTCATCGTGAACGGCTCGGTAACGATTGGAAGCGGCAACCTCGTCTTGTCACTGGGATACACACCCAGCATTGGTGATGAGTTCACCATCATTGCGAATGATGATACTGACCTTGTGACTGGCAACTTTTTTGGTTTGCCCGATGGTTCCAGTTTTGTCGTGGGTGGCTACTTGTGGACCATCACGTATCAAGGCGATTCGGGTAATGATGTGGTTCTCTCGGTTATTCCCGAACCCGGTGCGCTGACGTTGGTGCTGGTCGGTTTGGCCGGTGCCGCGTTGGTGTTGCGTCGTCGCCGGTAACGTTTGGCTCGACGCCTTCGGCGAACACGGCCTCACCGCCGGCTGTATTCTGTTTCTTTTGGCGTTGCCCGGTATCAGGGCAGCGTCTATCTTAACGGCGCAATGGAACCTACCAGTGATTTGATTCAAGCGCGGTTGGAGAAACGACGGAAGCTTTTGGAACGAGGGATTGATCCTTACGGTGGACGGTTCGAGACCAGTGAACTCATCGCCACGGCCCGCGGCAACCCCGCGCCCGAGCGCGATGTCCGTCTCGCCGGCCGGGTCATGAGCCACCGCGACATGGGCAAGAGCATGTTTGCCGACATCAAAGATTCCTCCGGCAAGATTCAGGTTTATGTTCAGAAGAAGGTGCTGTCCGAGGAACAGTTTGACCTGTTCAAACATTTTGTGGATCTCGGCGACATCATCGGCGTGGCCGGCAAATTGTTCGTGACCCATGCCGGTGAGCTGACGGTGCGTGTGGAAAGCTTCACGATTCTGTGCAAAGCCATTCGACCGTTGCCGAAGGAATGGTATGGGATCAAAGACACGGAGACCCGGTTGCGTCAGCGATACCTGGATCTGACGCTCAACGACAACGTGCGCGAGACGTTCCTGTTGCGGAGCCGCATCGTCGCTGAGATTCGGCGGTTCCTGGATGGTCGCGGGTTTGTGGAGGTGGAAACGCCGATGATGCAGCCGCTGGCGGGCGGAGCGGCGGCCAAACCATTTCAGACGCATCACGAAGCCTTGGGTCTGGATTTGTTCTTGCGGGTGGCGCCGGAGCTGTATTTGAAACGGTTGTTGGTGGGCGGCTTTGAGCGGGTCTATGAGATCAACCGCAATTTCCGCAATGAAGGCATTTCGCGCCGGCACAATCCCGAGTTCACGATGCTCGAAGTGTATGAGGCGTACGGCAGCTTCGAGACGATGATGGATTTGGTTCAGGGCTTGGTCACGCATGTGGCCGGTACCTGTCTCGAAACCTTGGTGATCAAACGGTATGACGGCCAAGAGATTGACCTGACGCCACCGTGGCGGACGGTGCGGTACGACGACCTGATCGAGGAACGCATCGGCAAGGGCTGGTTGGCCTTGTCAGCGGAAGAGCGCAAGGTGCAAGCAATGAACATGGGGGTGGAGTTTCCGCCCGACGCTCCCGATTACGAAGTGACCAACGCGATCTTTGAGAAGACGATTGAACCGACGCTGTTGAATCCGACTTTTGTGACGCACCTGCCGGCGGAGTTGGTTGTTCTCGCCAAACCAAACAAGGAAAACGCCAAGGTGGTGGATGTGTTTGAACTGGTGATCAACGGACAGGAAATCGCTCCGGCTTACTCGGAGTTGAACGATCCGGTCGTGCAACGCGAACGGTTGCTGCAGCAGGCAGCCGGTCACGCCGAGAAGTTGGATGAAGATTTCTTGTTGGCCCTCGAACACGGAATGCCACCGGCGGGCGGCATGGGCATCGGCATTGACCGCCTGGTCATGATGCTGACCGGTGTGGAAAGCATCCGCGATGTCATTCTGTTTCCGCTGTTGCGACCCCAGACATGACGAATCTAGCGTTCGAGGTTTTTCTAGGGCTGCGGTATCTGAAACCGAAACGGACGTTCGTGTCGGTGATCACCTTGATTTCATTGGTGGGCGTGGTGATCGGGGTCTGGGTGTTGATCGTGGTCATCGCGGTCATGAGCGGGTTTGACCGTGAGCTTCGCGAGAAGCTGATGGGCATCAATCCCCACGTCACCATCTCTGGCGGCGTGATTGAGAATCCTGATGCCACCATCGAACTGGTCCGGCAAGACCCGCGCGTCAGATCAGCGGCGCCGTTCGCCATGGGATTGGTGCTGATTGAATTCAACCGGCAAGCGACCACGCCGTATCTGAAGGGTGTGGATCTTCGGAACGAAATGGAACGCACCCGGCTGCAGCAATACATCACCCGCGGGGTCTTGGACCTGGACGGGGAAAAGGTGGTGATTGGACGGGAACTTTCCGTGCAACAAGGGATTTTTGTCGGCGACAAAATCACCGTGTATTCGCCGCGCAATTTCGAGAAACGCGGCGAGGAGGTGTATGTGCCGTTGGAACTGACGGTCACCGGTATCTTTGAGTCCGGCATGTTTGAGTACGACGTGGGACTGATGTTCACCTCGTTGGAAACGGCTCAGGAGTTGTACGGACTGGGACGCGCTGCCCAGGGGATTGAGGTGTTCACGGACGACCCGATCTACGCAGCGAGACTGGTGGCGGACGAGCTCAACGCAAACCTGGCCGGCACGTTGCGGGCGCAGACATGGGCGGATATGAACCAGCGGCTGCTCGGAGCCATACAGTCGGAGAAGGTCATGATGTTTTTCATTCTGATCTTCATCGTGTTGGTGGCGGCGTTTGGCATCACCAGCACGCTGATCACCGTGACCGTTCAGAAGACGAGGGACATCGGTATCGTCAAGGCGCTGGGGGCTTCATCCGGCAGGATTCTGCGGATATTTCTGTTGCAGGGATTTATCGTGGGAGTGTTCGGTGTCACCATTGGAACGTCGTTGGGGCTTCTCACAATTCGCTACATCAATCCCATCAAAACCGTGCTCTCGCACATCATGGGACGTGATTTGTTTCCGCGGGAGATTTACAATTTTTCCAGCATCCCGGCTTATCTCACGCCGAGGGATTTGCTGATCATCTGTGTCTCAGCCTTGGTGATTTGCACGCTGGCGGGATTGATACCGGCCCTGCGAGCGGCTCGATTGGAGCCGGTCGAGGCGCTGCGGTATGAGTGAGCCGGTTGCCGACAGTCGCAGCATCACCAACAAGCCCTCGTTGCAGGAGCTGTTGCAGCGGCATTTCGGGTTCCGGGAGTTTCTCGAGGGACAGCGGCGCGTCATCGAATCCATTCTGGCCGGTCACGACACGGTGGTCATCATGCCCACCGGTGGCGGCAAATCGTTGTGCTACCAATTGCCCGCGCTGGTGCTGGAGGGAATCACGGTCGTGGTTTCTCCGTTGATCGCGTTGATGAAAGACCAGGTGGACGGCCTTGTGGAAAAAGGCGTGCCGGCGACGTTCATCAATTCGTCCCTGACGCAAACGGAGATCAACCAGCGCATCGAGGAGATGCAGCGCGGCGTGTACCGGCTGGTGTACATCGCGCCAGAACGATTCAAGAGCGAACGGTTCATCAGCGCGTTGGCGCCGTTGTCCATTGCCTTATTTGCCGTGGACGAGGCGCATTGCATCTCCGACTGGGGACACGATTTCCGGCCCGATTACATGAGGCTGAAGTGGGCGTTGAAAGATTTGGGACAGCCGCAAGTCATGGCCCTGACAGCGACGGCCACGCCGGAAGTGCGGGCCGATATTGTCGAGCAGTTGAGCCTCGGGAAGTTCGGGCGGCAGGAGCCGGAAGTGTTCGTGTCGGGGTTCGCGCGGCACAATCTCAGGTTTGGCGTCACACACGTGAAAGGCAAGGCGGCGAAGTTGGACTACATCGTGGACGCCGTCAAATCGCTGGGAACGGGCATCGTGTACTGCGCCACGCGCAAGAACGTGGAGAAGGTGGCCGAGCATCTGAAAGCGGAAGGAGTCAAATGCATCTACTACCACGGGGCATTGACGGCGGATCAACGCCAGAAGGCGCAAGACAGGTTCATGAGCGGCTCGACACCCGTCGCGGTGGCGACCAATGCGTTTGGGATGGGAATTGACCGGGCAGATTTGCGGTTCGTGATTCACTACGACATCCCCGGCAGCGTGGAAGCCTACTATCAGGAAGCCGGCCGCGCCGGACGCGACGGCGAACCGTCCCGGTGTGAGATGCTCTACAACTACGCCGATGTTCGCACTCAGGAATTTTTCATCGAAGGGGCGAACCCGACCCGGGAAGTGATTCAGGGCGTGTACAACGCGCTGGTGTATCTCTGTCGAAAGGGTCCGGTCACGATGCCGATTTCCGACATTGCGGAGCGTGTGCCGTCAGCCAC
>CAZEQV010000196.1:0-6984 GCA_964514435.1 uncultured Verrucomicrobiota bacterium | reverse complement strand
CCGGCTGAACCGCGACACTCACCGGGAGCGTTGTAAAGAAACCACGGCAAGAGCAACCATGTCGCGGCAAGTCCCGCGTAAAGTTTCCACCGCGACTTCAGCGCACCGGCCAAGCTGCCGGCCATGAACGCGCGGTCGTACAACAGGGCCATCAGCGGCGCGGTGGCCATGATCGGTTTCGTCGCCATGCCCAGCGCGCAACACACAATCGCGCCTGTGTTCCATCCGCGCGCCACACAGTACATCACGCCCACGTAGAACAAACTCATCAACGATTCGCCGCGCTGAATGATGTACGTCACCGCTTGCGTGTTCAACGGATGCGCCACCCACAACAACGCCGCCCCGAAGGCCACCAGGTCAGCCCGTTCACACCGGCCGCGAAGGGTCCGCCGTATCAGTCCCCACAGCAACAGCGCGGTGGCCGTGTGGATGATGATGTTGACCACACGGTAGCCGGCAGGATTCAGTCCGCCCATGGCGTAATTGATTGCCAACGACAGATGCACCATCGGACGCGACGTTTTCAGAACGATATCGCTGACGGGCGAAAGCTGACGGATGCGCGGGTTGTCCACGATATGCGGCAAATCATCGAAGACAAAAGCGCCCGACAAGCTGCCGGCATAGATCACCACCGAAGCGATGACGATGAACAATGGCGACCACTTCAACCCGTTGTTGGTTTGATGCACGGGCGCATCCTAACCAAAGTCTTGCCGGCTGGCAGCACAAACCCTAGCTTGCCATCATGACCTTGCCGGGCAACAGCGACGACAAGCCGATTGACATCACCAGCGACGAATACTTCATGCGGGAAGCGCTCCGGCAAGCCCGCATGGCGTATGAGGCCGGTGAGGTTCCCGTTGGCGCAGTCATTGTCAGCGCCGGCAAGATTATCGCCCGCGCCTTCAACCAGGTGGAACTTCTCAAGGACGCCACCGCTCACGCAGAAATGCTGGCGATCACCCAAGCCGCGCAGACATTTGGCGACTGGCGGCTCGAAGGCGCCACGCTGTTTGTTACCAAGGAGCCGTGTCCGATGTGCGCCGGGGCGATTGTCCTGTCGCGGATTCAGCGCGTCGTGTTTGGATGGGCCGACCCGCGGGCCGGCGGGGCTGGCACCGTGTTCAACATTACCGGCTCGGGCGGCCTGAACCACACCGTGGAAGTGGTCGCGGGTGTGAACGAATCAGAAGCCCGCGCGTTGATCCAAGGCTTCTTCCGCGAGCGCCGGGGCCAAGCCTGACCGGCGACGGCGTTGGCAACAATCGCTCTGGATCAGACCAACGCCACCGGTGAGTTCTGGGTCAGTTCCAGTTCGGCCAGTTCCAGTTCGTTGCCGGACAAGATGTCGGCTGAAGTGGTGTGACAGGACGGACATTCAAACCACGCTTCCTCAACAGGGAATTCACTATGGCAGGACTGGCACCGGGCAGCGGCCGGCACGGGTTCGATCACCAGTTCGGTTGCCGCCAAGTCTGTGTCGCGTGTCGCGGCACGGAAGCAGAACTGCAAGGTGGCCGGTTCCACCAGTCGCAGCGCCCCCACGCGGATCTTGACCTTCGTCACGAGCGAATCGGCATGCGCAGCGGCTTCCTGCCGGATCACATCCAACAATCCCTCGACGATGGACATTTCATGCATGACAGACCCAGTTTTCCTCGATGCACTTCACCACGTGATCCGCCGACTCGCGCACCTCGGGACTGAGTTCCTCGCCGAAGTTGAAGTCCTGTCCGCGAATGCCAAAGGCGACGGCGCGCGGTTGTTTGCCATAGAGGTCGCGGCTCAACGCCAGCAAATCGCCCGGCGTCAGATAATGCGCCACCGCGTGGCTGCCCCGGCTCGGCACAACATCTTCGCGGCTGATCGGCAAGGGGTTGTTATCCGGTATCGCTGCGTCCACGAAGATCACCATCTCGTAATTCCCGATGGTTTCCGCCATGTCCACTTCCAGTTGATGGGCCTTGAGAATCTCCACGTCCGGCACATGGTGAGCCTGCAACTTATCCGCCACATACCACGCCACGCCGTCGTCCCGGCGGCTGGGGTTGCCGTAGCAGATGATCAATGTTTTCATGTCACCCTCGTTTCACAGTCTGGACAACGCGTCCTTCTGCGTCACAAAGCTCCACCACCATCGGCATTTTGCCAACCGCGTGCGTCGCGCAACTCAGACACGGATCGTAGCAGCGGATGGCGGCCTCGACGCGGTTGAGCATGCCCTCCTGCAACCGCTGGCTCTTGACATACTTTTTCGCGACGGCGCGCACGGCGCGGTTCATCGCGAGGTTGTTGTGTCCGGTAGCCACGATCAGGTTGACCTTTTCCACGCGCCCGGTCTTGTCCACCCAGTAATGATGGATCAATGTGCCGCGCGGCGCCTCGATCACGCCCACGCCCTCGTCGTTTTGCGGGTTGCCGTGGACCATGATGTCGGTGCTGGTAATTTCGGGATCGCGCAACAACTGCTCGGCCCGTTCCAGCCCGTACATGATCTCGATCAACCGCGCCCAGTGATAGAAGAATGAACTAGTGCGGACCGGGTGCCCGTTGCTGCGCCAGAGCTTCAGCTCGGCGTTGGCCTTGGGTGTGGCGATTTTCGTGCAGATATTGACCCGCGCCAGCGGTCCGACGCGATACATGCCCTGCGGATAACCCATCTTCTGGATAAACGGGAACTTCATGAACGACCAGCCCTCCGAGGCTTCCCGGATGTAATCCAGATACCGGCTGGGGTTGACCTGGTCGTGGATGATGTCGCCGTGCGGATCGCTGAACCGCAGGTTGCCGTCATACAGCTCCAGCGCGCCGTCGGGTTGCACCAAGCCGGCGTAGTTGGAATCGAAGCTGGCAAAACTTTCGACTTCGTGGAGATGTTGCTGGTGATAGCTCAACAACAAGTCGAGCGCGAACCGCGTGTATTCATACGCCTCCGGCAAGCCCGCGAGCATCACGTCGCGTTCCGCCTCGGTCATCGCCTTGTTGACCCCGCCGGGCACCGGGAAGTCCGCGTGAATCTTGCGTCCGCCGGTGGCCTTGATGAGTTCCTGGCCAAACTTCCGCAGCCGGATGCCTTTGCGGGCGATGTCCGGTTGCGCGGCGATCAAGCCCATCACGTTGCGCGTGGCCGGGTCGCTGTCGAATCCGAGCAACAAATCCGGCGCGCTGAGATGGAAAAAGCTCAGCGCGTGGGACTGGATGATCTGTCCCATGTGCATCAATTCGCGCAGCATCTTTGCCGGGCGCGGGATTTCGACGCCAAGGATGGCGTCGCACGCCTTGGCGCTGGCCAACAGATGGCTGACCGGACAGATGCCGCAGGTGCGCGGCGTGATCTGGCACATCTCGGCAAAATACCGGCCTTCGCAGAACTTCTCGAAGCCGCGGAACTCCACGACGTGGAACCGCGCGTCGGACACCTCACCGGCATCGTCGAGATGAATGGTGATCTTGGCGTGACCCTCGATGCGGGTCACCGGGTTGATAAGAATGGTTTTGGGGTCAGTCATATTTCAAAGTCCTTTCGTCCCACTTGGGCATCCGCCCGGCCAGCAGCTCGGTCAACGCATACCAGATCGTGTCCGCATCCGGCGGGCAACCCGGCACGCTCACATCCACTTTCACGACTTCCTTCAACGGCCGCGCCTTCTTCGTCAGCCGAGGCATGACCGGGTCGGTGGGGATTTCGCCGATCTGCGTGCTTTCGGTCTCCACGAACGCCCGCTGCAATACGTCGTCGAGTTTGAACTGGTTGCGCAACGTCGGCACGTTGCCCATGATCGCGCAGTCGCCCAGCGCGATGAGCACTTTGCAGCGGTCGCGCAGATGCCGCAGATGTTCTTCCTGTTCGTTGTTGTTGACGCAGCCCTCGACGATCCCCACGTCCACCTCGGGAATCTGGTCGAACTTGATGTCCACGATGGGGCTGGCCTTGATCTCTATGAGCTTGCTCAGGTCAATGAGCCGTTCATCGAGGTCGAGAAACGACATGTGACAGCCCGAACATCCGCTCAACCACAATGTCGCCACTTTGACTTTTCCGTTTGTGCTCATGCGTACAATGCCTCCACGATGGCGGCGTCGTCGCGCGCCGCGGTTTTGACCGGCACCACCGGATTCAACGGCAGCGCGCGGCCCTCGAAGTTGGTCAACGTGCCGGTTTTCTCCGCCCACGTGAGCGCCGGCAACACCACCTGCGCCCGGTCGGTCAACACCGACCGGTACGCCGCCTGCGCCACGAGGAACGCGACGCCCTCCAACAGATGCGAGACGTATTTTTCCTCCAGCAACCGCGCCCCGCCGTCCGGCTCGTCGCCGAGCGCCAGATGCAGGAACTGCAGCGGTTTGTGGTCAATCCACGGCGCAACATCCTCGACCGGCTCGATGCCGGCCGCCACGACGCCGAGGCTGTTGGCCGCGACCGGCAACCCGATCAGACCGGGACTTTCGCCGCTGGGATTCTTGGCAAACACCTCCAAGAGTTTCTCGAACGTCGCCACGCCAAGCGGCGTCATCGCATCCGGTCCGTAGATCAAGACCGGGCGTTGGCAGTCTTTCAACACGTCGCCCACATGCGCCCAGAAGCTGCGTTCCAAACTTACTTCGCGCTCGGCCACGTCCGCATACGCGTTGAGGTCGCTGCGCCGGCTGTTGAGGATCACCAGCTTCGCGCCGCGTTTGCGGACGCCCACGCGCACGCGCGCGGCAATCACGCCCTGATCGTGCGACGGTTGCACACCGATCAGGATGAACGCGTCGGCCTGCGCCAGTTGCTGCGCTACGTTGCCGGGCTTCTCCGGCGCGGTGACGATGGCCGCTTCGTTGCGGGCGACAAACGCGCCCACGCGGTCAAACTTGTTGGCCACCTTGTGAATGGCGGCGGCGGCTTCGTTCGTCAGCCGGGGCGAGGCCAGCAGGGCGCTCTCCCAGGTGGGCGCGGACTTCGTCGCCTGCCGGATGGCGGCGATGGCTTCGTCCCACGTGGCCGGCCTGCCGTTGATCATCGGTTCGGTGATCCGGGTGCGTGGCTCGGCCCAGGTTTCATACCGGCCCTTCTTGCAGAGATGACCGGCCGACAGCGGCGAATCGGCGTCGCCAAACACCTCGACGATGCGGTCTTCCTTCGTGAACACCTCCAGACCGCAGCCGACCGGGCACTCGGGACAAGTCGTCTTGACGGTGTGACAGGTGTTGAGCTTGCCGCGAAACGCCTGCGCTTTGTTGAACAACGCGCCGGTCGGGCACGCCGCGACGCACGCGCCGCAACTGGTGCAGGTGTCGGACGTGCCAAACGAGGCGTTCAAGTCCACGACGACCAGGTTTTTCTCGCCGCGATTGGCGATATCGAGCGTGTGCATGCCCTCGATCTCGTCGCAGGTGCGCACGCACCGGGTGCAGAGGATGCAGCGGTTGTGGTCGAGGCCGAAATACCGTCCCGTGACGTCCACCGGCAAGGCCGGGAACAGATAGGGGAACCGCACGGAATCCACGCCGTGGATATAGCCCTGATGTTGCAGGCCGCAATCGCCATTGTTCATCGGACAGATGGGGCAGATGTGGTTGCGTTCGCTGAACAGCAGTTCGATGGTCATCTTGCGCAACCGTTCGAGCCGTTCGTTGTGCGTGGTGATCGAGCTGCCGGCCGCGGCTGGTGTCGAGCAAGCCGGGACGACCTTCGGGCTGCCGGCCACTTCGACGATGCACACCCGGCATCCGCCCCACGGGCTGCGGTGCTTCATCCAACACAGCGTCGGGATGTAGATGCCGTTGGCCGAGGCGATGTCGAGGATCGTCTGCCCGGCGGCACCTTCACATTGTTTGCCATCAATCGTGAGGGTAATTTTCTTGGGTATCATCATGGAGTTTCCTTCCGCTTGCTAGAACAAGTCATTCACTCTTGGATTGTTAGAGGTCTTGTTCAACTGTTGAAGTCCGGTAATCATAGTGCTTCGTCAAAGGTGAATTGAAAGTTCAAGTGGGAGCGTTCGGGCAGATCGCCGCTGCTCCAGCCAAATTGCGCATGACCCGTCAGCCGAAATCCAGCCTGCAAAGGCAAGTTCGTCACGGTCATGACCGCCACGCGCCCACCCTCATACGTGATGCTCAAGCTCCCGAGTGTGTTGGTCGTACCGGTGCCTGTCAGTTCCACTTGCACGGTGTCCAACGAGGTCCAACTGTTGGGTTTGTGGGCGGCCATGCGCATCACTAGGTTGCCCACGGCTCCGGTCTCGTTCGAGAATACGCCGTCACGCACCGACATGGACAGATTGACATTCGTGTGCAGCAGGAAGCTGACTTGCCGAGTGGTGGCGTCATAGAGAATCTCCAACGGCACGCTCGCCGAGTCGTACCACGGGAAATGACCCGTCACCAGCGGTGCGCCGGTGTTGGTATGCGTGATGTCCGCCTCGAAATCGCCCTCCCACCAGTTCGGCTGCGAGGCGGCGTTGCCGATGCGGCCTTCGCAGATGAACGCCACAACGCGCAGGCAACTGCATTCGTCTTCGGCGGTCATCTGATCGAGCGCCGTGGTCAGTTCGTTGAAATGCGCGGCGGTGACGAGGCCGTTGGTCACCGGACTCCATTGTCCCGTCATGTTGCCGGCCGCAGCCAGAAGAGTCGCCAACGTCAAGGGCACGCAGCCGTTGGTGGCGGTGTTCAGGTACTTGGGCAAGATACCCTCCACGGCATCGCGAATCTGGTTGAGGAACGCTTCATCCACCGGCAGGCCGGCCAAGGCGTCGGCATTGGTCAGGGGCAGCACTTCAAACGTGTCGTTGGTGAACCCCGTGGCGGTGCCCAGATAACCGTTGTAGCTGACAAGCAGTTGGTTGGGGGCATCCTCGACGTTGCCGGTCAGGGTGAACGTCTTGTTGCTGGCCGTGTACGACCAGTCGCCGAATGCCACATCCGTCCACGCGTCGCGCACGTCGTTGCTGGTGGGCACTGTGACCGGGAAGAAGTCGAGGGTGAACACGC
>CAZEQV010000195.1:0-7021 GCA_964514435.1 uncultured Verrucomicrobiota bacterium | reverse complement strand
GTGCAAAAAATCATCTCCGCCTACTCCGCCTTCAAGGAAGAACGGGAACGCCGTCGTCAGGAATCGGCGCAATCCGCGCCCGGCAAGAAATGAGGGTCGCCGTTCGCAACCGACAACGGTTGCTGCGCGTGAACACACCGTTGCTCAAGCGCATCGCGGCGGGCGCGCTTGACTGTGCCGGCCTGCAGAAACGGTCGCTGCTCATCGTTCTTGTGACCGACCGGGCCATCGCTGCATACAACGAGCAGTTCCATCACGTCACCGGGCCGACGGACATTCTTGCGTTTGATTACGGCGACCCCGACGAACCCGGTGAGCTGGTCATCAGCGTCGAACACGTCATTTCACAGGCCAAACGTTACCGGTCCACGGCGGCGCGCGAGCTGGCGTTGTACGTCGTTCATGGTGTGCTCCACCTTGCCGGGCACGATGACATCAAACCGCGCGATCGCCTGCGGATGCGTAGCGCGGAACGATGGATGATGGCCCGTCTGAGCCGGCAATTCGAGATCTGCAAGGTGATCAGTTCGAGCCGTTGAGCGCCGGGAACCACCGTATGCGGTCGGCTTCCTTGCCGAGATCGGTTTCGCCGCAACGCCGCACCAATGCCTTGTAGAACCGGTCGGCGGCAACCGGGTCTCGTTGCTTCAGCCAGGTGCCGGCTTCGCACAAGATGAGAGCGGCGTCATCATTGTTGTCCGGCAGCTTCGAGGCTGCATCCCACGCCAGATCAGCCGCGCGATACCGGTAATGGAAACGTTGCAGAGGTTTGATTTCCTTTTCGTGGGCCAAAACCCTTTGTCGCACATCGGCCGTGGCATGTTCGAGCCAAGCGGACGGATTCCGGTCGGGATACGCGCCTCCGTACTGAAAATTATCCGGACCGAGTTCGGTGCCGGTCAGTGCCATGCCATACCAGCGAAGGATCACGGCTGCGTTCCAGAGAGATTCGGGATCCTGCTTGGCCAGGGCGCTGACCAGTTCGTCAAGTTTCGGACGAAGGTTGACCGGTAAGAACTCGCGAGCTTCCCGGTATCGGCCCAGCCGGGCCAACCGTCGCGCCAGCAAATGACGAAACGGTTCCGCACGATCCTCGTCCAAATTGCTGACACGGACATACTGAAGCAGTTCATCAGCGGTAAGCACGCTTTCGGCAACGAACGCGGCATCCGTCTGCCGATTTGCTTGGAGCAACAGATCGAGCGAATCAATGTAACGTGACCGGGTGAGCTGCAATAAGGCCAACTCAGCCTTGGCGGTGATCTCATGTTCGCTGGGAAAATGTCGAATGACCTTGCTCAACACGGCTGCTGCTTCGTCCAGTTTGCCGTCGCGCAGCAAGAGCTTTGACCGAATCCAGCCGGCAATCGGCGCGGCAGACGGGGCGCGTTTCAACCAGCGTTGCGCAAGTTCGAATTCGCCGATTTGATAAGCCGCCCACGCCAGGTTCTCCGCGCCTTCGAGGTTGACCGTGCCGGTGGATTCAACGGCAGACAGCCAGGATAGCACTTCGTCTTTTACCGGGGGTGAAAACCCGGTGCGGTTGCCGGTGGCGCAGTGCGCGGTGATCACCCGACGGATGATGGGATCGCAGGCGGCCCGTTTCAGCGCGGCAGAATCGCGCGCGGCGAGGAATTTGCCGATGACGATTTGCAGTGACGAACTGGCGGTAAGATCGCCGGTGCGATACTGCTGAAGATAGAGCTCAATGGCCGTGAAGAAATTCTCTTTCAGATAATGAGCCCGCGCCTCCCAACCCAGGGATGAATCGGACAGTTGCAGTGTGTCGGCGAAACCTTGCCGGGCCAGATCGCGCGTGCGTTTGAACCAGTTGATGGCGGAACCGTACTGGCCAGCATCGAGGTCCGTCTTCCCGATCATGAATGCCGCCCAAGTGGACCGGTAACGTCGCTGCTTTTCAGGTAGGTCGAGGAGCTTGATCCAGCCGGTGCGCGCGTCGTTGGTGTGGCCGGATTTCCAAGCAGCCGCCGCGAGTGCGTACTCGGTGAATTCCACCGGAACTTCATCCGGCAGGTTGGGATCAGCGTTGGCGCGGGCTTCTGCGTACCGGGTGAAAATCTCCTCGTCCGCATCCGGCAAGGCGGCGCGCAGGTCGGCCAGATCCGCATTGGCGGTGGCCGTGCCGGCCTCATCCTCGTTCTTTTGTGGCGCTCGATCCTTGATGATGCGGCCGAGTTCCTCGTGGAAGGACGCCGCGTGAGCGCGGAGCAATGCTTCTTTCGGTTGGTCAAGGATCGTTTGATCGAAATAGGGACCGCAGGCAAATGTGGACGCGGTGAGAAGTGACGACGCGATGACAGCGGCGACAGTGTTACGGGCCGGACAGGTTGGTTTCAATTGGAACCTCCTCGGACGTGTGGAAACGCAGCCAGCCGATGGTGCGGCGTTGACCGGGAGCGATGATCTCCCGGTCGGGTGGCGTCGTCCCCACGAAGCGCCACTGGTTGCTTTCCACAGTTTGTCTATCATAGCCGGCCAGCGCATCGCCAGCGAGAAGTTGAGCGGCGCGCCACCGCACAGTGATTTGGACCGGCAAGACTGCATCGGCGTTGCCGGTATTGTGGAGGTGCAATTCCACGAGGTCGGGAGCCGGTCGGGTTTGTTCGACCACGACGTTGGGGCGGGGAGTTTGGCCGTTGCGAACGGCGAGCAGTGTGCTGAGTGGCCAATTGAGTTGATCGGTTTCAACGGGGAGCCGGTACCAGATGATGCCGGTAAGGTTGCGGGGCCGGTGGGTTGACCATTCACGAACAAGAGCAGCCAACTCCACCGGGTTGGAGCGAAGCGTCCGGAGTCGAGAGTTGGCGGGCCAGTTGCGGGCAGGACCTTCCGCAGAAATGCCCAGATATTGACCGGCAGGATCGAAGGCGATGGTGTAACCGTAAGTGGGCAGCGCGACTTGAAAGGGGATCCCGAGGCGGTCGGCTCTGGCAACGGCTTCACGGGCGATGGTGGGATCGCAAAGGGTGGCCGCATCGGCTATGGCACGGGGGCGCTGGAAAGAATGAACTTGGAGAACAAATCCATCGGTGCTGGCAACAAGATTGGAGAATGACGATTGATTGAGCCACGCGGGCAAGGCGGTAATGGTGAGCCGAGTCGGTGCAACCTTGGCGCGAATCAGTTCGAGCCATTGCCGGTAGGATTCGAGTTTTGAGGCGGGTGAATCGTGATCAATGTGAAGTTCAACAGCCGGCAGGCGTTTGAGAAGGGCGGCGGCGAATTCGGGGGACGCGGTTGCACCGGTGCCGACACGCAGCGCGATGGTGATGGGTTTTCCGGTAGCGTTGAGTATGTCGCGGTGGGGGAAGACGTGGACGGTTTCGGCTGTGGAGATTTCGGCGACAAGAATCGTGAATCCGTCGAAGTGAGGAGCGGCGTTGGTGATGGCGTGGTGAAGCGACGGATTCCAGGCGCGTTGCCAGATGTAAGCGGTGTGCGTGAGCGAAGTGGATGCAAGGATGCCGGCGAGGATGGTTTCCAGGATGACGGGCATCAGGGGCCGGTAAGGTGAGTCGGCAGCCCATCAATGCTGCGCGTGTTGTTTTTCTGCTGGTATTCCTCGATGCCGACCCGGCCTTTGCGCTCGGCCCATTGCTGCAAAGTAGGGCGATGGGTGAGTGAATCAGCGACGGGCACGCCGTAGCCACAAGAGGTTTGAAGCGATTCAATCTGTAGGAGAATAATCTGTCGGACACCGGGGATGTCGGGAAATAGTGGCCGGTAAGCCGACCATTCTGGAGAAGACGGCAAGATGACACGCCCGGTACCGTAAAGACGGAGAATGAGCGGCTTCTCTGTGAAACTGCAGAACATGATCGTCATTCGACCATTTTCGAGAATGTGGGCCGACGTTTCGTTGCCGCTGCCGGTCAGGTCGAGGTAGCCGACGTTCTTGGTGTTGAGACAGCGAAACGTGTCCATGCCCTTTGGAGAAAGACTGATCCGGCCGGAGTGGGGCGCGGTCGCTGTGAAAAAGACTTTTTGGTTGCGGATGAACTCGGTGAGTTCATCGGTCAGTTGGTCGTAGAACTTGGCCATGCGGCAAGACTACGGTAACCTGTTTGTGGCGGCAAGTCGGTTGCTTTGGCAGGAGTGCTGATTGAGCGCGTGTTAAAAGTTCGATCGCGCATGGCGGCGTGGCTGCCAAACGCCGAATCGCCGCGACGCATCCGATGATGCATTCAGACGCCTGGCTTGGATCAGTTCCGGAATTTGTCCGCCATTTCCACCAGCAACGTGTGCACAACGGGCACCAGGAACAGCGTCAAGGCCGTTGACAGCGCCATGCCGCCGACCACCGCCACGCCGAGCGGACGACGGCTCTGCGAGCCAGCCCCCAGCGCCAGCGCAATGGGCAGGGCGCCGATGATTGTTGTGATCGCGGTCATCAACACAGGGCGCAAGCGGATGGCACCGGCCTTCGCCGTCGCCTCCAGCACCGGCATCCCTTGCCGGAGTAGTTGATTGGTGAAGTCCACGAGTAGAATCGAGTTCTTGGTGGATAATCCGATCAAGATGACGAGTCCGATCACGCTGAACAAGTTGAGCGACATTTTCATGGCCCCCAACGCCATCATGGCTCCCACGATCGCCAGCGGCACAGCCATCAGGATTGTGAGCGGATCGAGGAAACTCTCGTATTGCGAGGCCAACACCATGTACACGAACATCACGGCGAGTCCGAAGGTGAAAAGCAGGTTGACCTGTGACTCGCGGAACTCTCGGGATTGACCGGCCAGCGTCGTGGTGAAACTGGGCGGCAAGGTTTCGGCAGCCACTTTGTCAAATTCTTCGAGCGCCTCGCCGAGAGTGACGCCCGGCGGAAAATTAGCGCGGATGGTAGCCGCCCGGAGCCGGTCCGTGTGACTGATCTGGCTGGGACCGACCGTTTCTTCGACGCGCACAATGTTGGCCAGTTGGACGGGCGTGCCATCCTTGCCGGAGCGCAGGTACACGGAGCGCAACGCGTCCGGCGTCAGTCGCGAATCGCGTCCGAGCTGCACGATCACATCATACTGGTCGCCTTTGCGCTTGAACTTGGTCACGTCTTGACCGCCGAACAACACTTGCAGCGTGGTGGCCAACTCGCGCACGCTGATGCCCAGATCAGCCGCCTTGTTGCGGTCCACAATCACGCGCAACTCCGGTTTGTTGATCTTCAAGTCGGAATCCACGTTGAGAAGCTTAGGGTTCTGGCGGAGCTTGCCCACCATGATCTCGGTGTACTCGTTCAATTCATCCAGATCGGAGGATTGCAGGACGTATTGGACGCTCTGCGCCAGCGAGAACTGACCCAGGGGCGGAGGCTCAATCGGAAACGCGAGGAAGCCGGGCACGGCAAACAAAGGCCCTTGAATGGATCGCACAATCTCGCTTTGCGAACGTTTGCGGTCCGCCCAGTCTTTGAGACGGATGAACATCAGCCCCGAGTTGGGTTGTCCCACGCCTTCCCGCGCCAGCCCGATTGCGGAGAAGAACGTGTCCACTTCGGGGATGCCGGCGATGATCTGCTCGACGCGCTTCTGGTATTGGTCCGTGTACTCCAATGTCGCGCCTTCCGGCGCCACGGCGATGATCAGGAATCCGCCCTTGTCCTCCATCGGCAGCAACTCGCGCGGCAACGCGAACGACAGCCATCCGATCACTCCGAACGACAACAGTCCCAAGATCACGATGATTACCCGGTGCCGCAGCGCGATGCGAAGGTGTCGTTCGTACACGCGACTCATCCCGTCAAACACCTGCTCCAGCAGCATGTAGAGTCTGTTGTGCTTGTTCTGATGTTTCAGAAAGCGGGAGCACAACATCGGCGTCAGTGTCAACGCCACAAAGGACGAGAAGGCCACCGCCACGGAGACTGTGATGCCGAGTTCGTAGAGCAGCCGCCCCGTGGTGCCGGTCAGGAACGCCACCGGCACAAACACGGCGATCAACGACAACGTGGTGGCGATGATGGCCACGGTTATTTCGCGCATGGCATCCTCGGTGGCTTGCCGGGCGGGTTTGCCATACTCCTCCATGTGCCGGAACGCGTTTTCGATCACCACGATGGCATCGTCCACCACCACGCCGATGGCCAGCACCAGCGCCAGCAGCGTCAGGTTGTTGATCGTGAACCCCAGCGCGTGAATCACGGCGAACGATCCGATGATGGAAGTCGGAATCGTCAGCGCCGGTATGATCGTGGTGCGCACACTGCGCAGGAACAGGAAAATCACCAGCGTCACGAGGATGCCGGACAACAGCAACGTCTCCTGCACTTCGCGGATGGAGCGAATGATGTATGTCGAAACATCGTAAGCCACGCGCACTTCCACACCGGGCGGCAACTGTTTCTCCAGTTGAGTCAGCAACACTTTGACTTCGTCGGCGACCTGCACGGTGTTGGCTTTGGACTGCTTGACCACTCCGAGTCCGACCGACGGCTTGCGCATAAACCGGGCGAGGTTCCGTTCATTCTCGACGCCGGCTTCCACAATCCCGACATCCTTGAGACGAATGGGCGTGTTCTCCCGGTAGGCCACGATCAGTTCGTTGAATTCATCCGGTGTCTTGAACTCGCCTTCCGTGCGGATGGTGAATTCTCGGTCCAATCCCTCGATCCTGCCGGAAGGAATCTCGACGTTCTGCGTCTGCAACGCCGTCGCCACATCGCCAACGGTCAGTTGCCGGGCCGCGAGCCGGTCGGCATCCAGACGAACGCGCACCGCGAATCGGCGTGAACCTCCGATGATGACCTGGCCCACACCCTCGATGTTCTGAATTCGATCCTTGAACACATTTTCGGCAAGATCGGTCAGCTCCAGCGGCGAATAGACATCGCTGAACAGCGCGATCCACATCACCGGCTGCGCATCGGCAGGCCCTGCGTCTACCTCCGGCTCGGCGGCGGATGCGATCACAGGGCGCACGCGGCGGAAGAAGATCCACTCAGCCACAATCGCCGCCGCATACAGCACGGCCAGGGTGAGATCGGGCGCGCTGGTGCGCGCCAGGT